>NC_009831.1:5312500-5517674 GCF_000018025.1 Shewanella sediminis HAW-EB3 | reverse complement strand
CCTGTAGATAAGTTATACGCAAATAAATAGATAAAAATAGTTATTCGTACTGTAAAAGATCGCGGCATCCTCAATGGTACAATTTTTGGGTAGTAAAAATAAAAAGTAATTAAAAGCAGTTAAAGAGTAAAAAGCACCTCTTTTTATGCTGAATTAGCCAGCTGTTACAGTACAAAAACCATCCAGCCAGCCTTTTATCAAGATAAACTCCCGAACCGTTTTCAGGGGTAGGTTTTAGCCGTTCAAACCTCATTTATCATAGAGAACACGACTGGCCTTACATTCTTGTATAGAGAGGGATCTTCCAACCTACCCAGCGTGGTAACTCCCACCGTTTTTTTTGGGTTAACTCCCGTTTTCCTCACAACCATTCAAAGAGTTATTACTTCACATCCACTACTCGACTGGCCTTACGGTACTGGATCTTCCAGCCAACCCAGCGTGGTAACTCCCACCTTTTCGGTCCCGTTTTCCTCAATCCACCCGCATATACCAGAGTCACCAGTTTCCGCTTTGGTAGGTACTCCACTGTCACCTTCAATTCCGCCAAAGCTAGCTTGGTAGGATACATGGCATCGAACGCCTCACGTTCCCACTCGGGGATCCCCTCGAAAAGCAGATCTTCGGCCTCGATAAGCTCAAGGTCGTCATAGCTTTCGACCCCAAGCTCGGATAGTTTTTCCGAAAGATAGCTTTCGAACTCCAAAGGCTCTGTACCTAATGCCTTCAGCTCAGGCGTGGACGCTTGATCCCTGTTTTTACCTAAAGCTAACCAGATATTCCATGCGGCTATATCGCCATTAAGCTTGGCCGCAACTCCTTTAAACTGACGACCAAGCGCAATACTGCGCACTATCGCCTCTAAAGCCTGTTCGCCTTCGACAGCCTTTAATCGGGAACCAATCACCCGCCCGGCATAAACGGTTTCGACCACGACCTTATGAGATGCGCCCTTCTCTCTGTTCTCGGCCAGGCGCTCCTCACCTAAGCCTGCATCGAGTAACGCCTTTAGCGAAACGGGTACCATGCAGCTGGCCAGGTTTAATGTCTGTTTACTGCCTTTGCCCGCAATAGAATGTTGATCGAACACCACAGCAGCCAACGCACTCTCTTTGCCGTTGAAATCTTTGAGTTCACTACAGAAGCGGCTACCCCGGCCAATTTGAACTTCGCTGTAACCATTACCTAATGCGGTAACTCTTTTCTCACGTCGAACGAATGCCAACTCAGGCAGCGCCTTAATGACTGACGCTAACCAGCGATGACGAAGATCAGACTGTTTAGGCCCGATAGGCTGTGCCTGATTGAGCCTGGCTAATTGCAGCGCCGAGCGAATTTGATTCGACAGAAAGCGCGCTTCCTTGCGTCCATTTAGATCAACAAGTGCATTATCACTCATGAACTCGGCGAGAGGTTCACGAACCAGCTTGATCAAGGTAAAGGCATCGCAACCTAATGGCTCCCACTCATTAAGATCTTTTAAAGCCTGCTCAGAGGTAGGCAGTTTAAATAGCCGTTGAGGTACGCTCAATGCCGCTGCCAGATCGACCATTAAACCGCGGCACTCATCATCGGGCATCGCACTGATTAAATGTGCAAACTGAGTATCGATAGGGAGTGGCGATAACTTATTTCCATGTTCGGTGATCTTGCCCTGCTCATCGATGGCCCCCATAGACAATAATTTTTGCTCGGCAATGGCTAACGCCTTAGCCGGAATGGTATCGACAAACTGAAGTTGAGATAACCGATAACCACAACCTGCAGCCGCTAGCATAGGTTCCACCAGCTCTTCACGTTGCAGTTCAGGCGGCGTCATCGCTTCCAAGGGTGCGCCCTTGCCCCACAGACGGATACAGATCCCATCTTGAGTTCGACCCGCACGGCCCTTTCGCTGTTCACAGCTGGCTCTCGAAATTCGAGCCAATGATAAAACGGTACGTCCGTTACGCTGGTGGGTGCGTCGCTCAAGTCCTGAATCAATCACAGCGGTGACACCTGGAATAGTCAGTGAAGTTTCGGCAACATTGGTAGAAAAGATCACTCGCTGCCGGGATGACTCTATTAATATCTGCTTCTGCTCCATAGGGGTGATCCCCCCATGTAAGGCCAAGAGCTCCAGCTTATTCCCATCATAACCCCAGCTACCAGAACCACTGCTATCAATCTCGCCTTTTAGCGGTTGGCAAGCCTGTAAGCATGCTTGTATCTCTCGTTTACCCGGCAGAAACACCAGGATATCGCCATCGGTTTCAGTTAATAGCTGACTCACCGCGGTCTTGACGGCCTGCTCGACTCCACGAATATCCGGCAGATGATGACTCTCCTTAGCCTGATACCTAAGTTCCACGTGGAACCTTCGTCCCTTCGCATATAAACGTTTAGCACTTAAGTCGCTTGCACAGCCTTGAGCTTTACTTGGTAGACAGCCTTGGGCTGTATTTTGAAAACAGTCTTGAGCGGTGCTTGGATTATTAGTAGAAAGATAGCTGGTCAGCCGCTCGCCATCGATCGTAGCCGAAGTCAGCACCAGCCTTAAATCAGGTGAACCCGAAACCTTTTGCTTCAGCATCGCCAGCAAGAGGTCGGTATCCCAACGTCGCTCGTGGAACTCATCGATAATCACAGTATCGAAACCTGCTAACCCATCTTCCTGCAACCAACGCAGCGCAATACCCGGCGTAACGAAGGCAATCTGAGTCTGTACAGTCACAGTCGAATCGAAACGAATGGCATGCCCCACCGCTAAATCCGTTTGCGAGCCGACGAAAGAGGCAAGCGCCAAACAGGCCACCCGCCGCGGTTCAACCACCAATACCCGCTTTATTCTCCCGGCACCAGGTTCATCAGGAACCATTTCTGCACACCAAAGTGGTAAGCGAGTAGATTTACCCGAACCAGTGTCAGACTCGACCACCAGATGGTTGTCTTTAATCGCCGATTTGAACTCATCATAGAGTGCATCTATCGGCATAGCTAAGGCTGGTAGGGATTTAAGCTGTTCGGCTTGAGGCTGCTTTTTCATAGTGGTCGCGTATGGCTAATTGTTGAAATAGAGGTTGGAAGGTTGATCGGCTAACTTATAATCGAAGTATTTGCGGTTTTCAGGGCCGGCGGCGTTAGCGCTGATCTTATTGGGGTGCTTGTATTCATCCCAACTGGCAACGTTTCTTCCCTTGTTTAAATGCGGAAAGTTCAAATGAGGAAAGCCCTGATCTAAAATATTTGAATCGATAGAGTCATTATCTGACTCTAAGAAGTTTATCAGCTTAGATAAACTTCCCGGCTCACTGATATCGATACTGAGAAGATCGTCTCTCCCCCTGAAGTATTCGAAAACCTGCTCTCTGTGGGCGTGGTAACACCGGATAAGGTGCTCAGTATCCATGGTGTTATCTACCCTGTTCACTCCAAAGCAGTGGTTAAAGCTGCGCTTCAGGATAACGTTAAACCGACCCGTCTTGTCATCCAGATGCACTAGCATGCGACTCAGTAACATCTGCATCGACGGCACCCAACTGTCGAGAGACCGATCCAGATAGACAAATTTAGCGCCGGAAAACTGCTTATCCAGCTGCCTGTAATCACTGAAACAGGGGGCATCGGATATCACATCCGCCAACTCAAACGCCTGCTTGGTAAAGGCCTGATGCGCCACCTTATATCCCTGCTCAAGCAAGGCCACACTCACACTCGTCGTCCCGGTACGGGGCAAGCCAATGATAAAGACCTTAGTCATCACTCTTCGTTCGGCTTGAGAGCCTGATTGAAGGCCAACTTGAATATGAGTGGAGCTACTTGGTGGCATAGATTGGAGTGTTATTTATGGCTTTGCCATATTGTACCCTTGTTGTTCGTACCTTGTCTGTTCACAAGGTTGAAAGAACTTTTAGGTTTCATTTGGCTTTTGTATTTTTGAATTTTGATGACCGATTAAGGTGTTTTCAATGATGAGTCAATTAAACAGGCTATTCGCCTCATTTTACGAGGCAAATAAGCTTGTTATTCGCCTCACAAAATGAGTAGAATAGAGTTCCTATTTGACTCAAAGGGATAGATATGTGGATTTGGCAACAAGCGGATTGGCCTAACTTTCATTGGGAAAACGATAGCATTGCACTGTTAATGCGTCAGATTAGATTCAATCAGGGTCTGCTCCTTGGTAAGTTGGATAAAGAGCCAGCCGCTCAGGTAACTCTCGATACCCTTTTAGCCAATATCATCCACTCCAGCGCCATCGAAGGTGAAAAGCTCAACGCGTTCTCTGTACGCTCATCTTTGGCAAACAAACTAGGGATCAGTGATGAAAAACCATTTCCCACCACAGTGCAAACCGATGGGTTAGCCGAAATGACGGTAGATGCCCTTCAAAACTGGCAAGCACAGTTAAGCTTACAGCGAATAATGGATTGGCATAAGTTACTATTTCCAGAAGGTTACACTCTGTTTAATCCCGTTCAAGGTGGCGCACTGAGAGGGGATGAACCTATGCAAGTTGTATCAGGCCGAATAGATAAGCCCAAAGTACATTTCGAAGCCCCTCCCCGTTCTGTGCTCGAAGGTGAACTAACAAGGTTTATTAACTGGTTTAATGAATCACTGGATGATATTGCAATGGATCCATTAATCCGTGCAGCCATCACCCACCTTTGGTTCGTTACTCTGCATCCGCTCGATGATGGCAATGGCAGAATAACCCGATTACTCACAGACTTAGCACTAGCTCAGGCTGAAAACCGTTCTATTCATTTTTATGCCATGTCGGTGAGCATCCTCGAGCGTAGACAGGCCTATTACGATATTTTAGAGAGTACTCAAAAAGGCGAGTTGGATATTACCCTTTGGCTGGTCTGGTTTCTGGAAACACTCAATGACAGCCTCCAAAAGTCACTGAATGATGTAGCCCTGACAGTGGAAAAAACCAACTATTGGCAACGTGTAGATCAAACCTTATTGACAGCTGAACAAGTAAAAGTGCTTAACCGCTTACTAAACGGCGAGTTTGAGATAGGCATAAGTAGTAGCCAATATCAAAAGGTAGCCAAGGTGAGCCGTGCAACGGCTACCCGTCATCTGGCTCAATTGGTCGAACAAGGTTTTTTAGTTAAAGCGGGAGCTGGTGGACGAAGTACCCGTTACTTGCTGGCTAGCAAGTAACGCAAATATCTTTTTGGTTTCATTAGGCTTTATGGTTGTTTGGTGGGATGAAGGTAACCGTACCTTCATTGCTACTTATCACCTCCGGTGAGGTATGTGCAGATACTTCTGCGAGACGCTGTGAAGCCATCCCTGGCCGCTTTGCGGTTTCATCCTTGAAACCGAAACTCGCAGCCGCAGCAACACCTGTTGGTAAAGCAAGAAATGCCATCTTCGAATTGCATCAAACCAGCAGTACAAGCGCATTTGACTGGCAGGTGGTCTATACGGTTTTAGCGTGGATAAAAAGGTTCTATGTGTAAATCGGACAGGTATTGAGTCAGCGCTTCGCTCTCTTCGGTCTCGAACAGAGTAAAACTATGCTCATCATGGTAGATTTCCGGTTCATGCAGTGAACCGAGGTTAGTGGCCGTCACTATAGAGTAACGACTCGTAGTAGTGTTCTCTCGCTCCTCACTGTTTGGATAATCGACCCAAAGGACTAGGTATTCCTCTAAGCTATTATGCCTTGGCTTCGCATCTTCAGTGCTAAAGCCGGCATGCCCCAAACCCGACTTTAGCTTGAACATAAAGCTCGGACAGGCCTCATCCTTCCAACTCTTATCCTCCAGATGCGGGAAGTTACCAAGTTCAAACCCCAGCTCAAAACCGTCACCAAACTCTTGTTTATATTGAAGCATAAAGAAACACCCAAGCGCTTTTCGATACTTAATTATAGTTTATTAAATAATTACAAGTTTGATACATGTAACTTGCAAAAAACAACCTACCTGGCATAGTTCCTATCAATCTAGGCATAATCGAGTTTTTTAATGCAAACAGGTATTTATGAGCAACTAATAACTAAAGTTATCAGTAATAAGCTGGATAAAGATAATTTCTATTTTTCAGACCGAAAGATAGATACAACCGAGCAAACTCTTTGGTTAACTCGTGCATTAGTTCATGTTTTTCATCTCGCAATATCTGAATCAAAACATACAAAAGACTCTCCATTAGCCCAAATAGAGCTTGCTAATGAGCTGATCTATTGGCTTCAGGAAAAGGTCGATAGTTTAGATTTAACAGATTACACCGTAGCCCAACCGGCAAAACTACTTACAGCCATCTTTGATAAACAAGATCCTGTTGCAGCCAAATTATCCGCACATATTGAGAAAATAACCCCACTTACCGGCCTCACACAAAGCGAGTTATTCTGCGGTAGTAACCAAGGCATTTCACTAGAAAGTGAAATTAAGCGTGAAATATTCTCTTCCAATAGGATCTGTTGGATTGTTTCATTTATTAAATGGACCGGTCTCAGAATTTTCATGGATGAACTTCGAACTTTTACGAGTAATAACAAACATAAGCTTCAAATTATTACGACATCATATATGGGGGCAACAGATCTTAAAGCCGTTCAATGGCTAGCCAAGTTACCTAACACCGAAGTTAAATTAAGCTATAACCATAACCAAGAACGTCTTCATGCTAAATCCTATCTATTCATGCGAAATTCAGGATTTCATACAGGCTATATAGGATCATCAAACCTCTCACGTTCAGCACTCACTAATGGATTAGAGTGGAACTTAAAGATAACCAATCAAGAAATCCCACACATCATTGAGAAAACATTCAGTACATTTGAAACATACTGGCAGCAACCTGAATTTGAGATTTTTGATGGTTCAGAGAAAGCGAGTAGTAAACTAAAGCATTCACTTAGCGCTGGTCGTGGTGACAAAGATCTTTCAAGTACCGTATTTTTCGATTTAGCCCCTCACCAACATCAAATTGAAATTTTAGACCGATTAGATGCTGAGCGGAATATTCATGATCGAAATAGGAACCTGATAGTAGCCGCTACAGGTACGGGGAAAACGCTGATATCAGCTTTCGATTTCAAACGTTTCTATCAAAACAACCCTACAGCAAAAATTCTATTTATTGCCCACAGAGAAGAGATATTAAAACAAGCAATCGAAAGTTATAGAGCTGTACTAAAACAGCCTAATTTTGGCGAGTTATGGGTCGGACAACATAAACCAGATTCATACAATCAACTTTTTGCATCAATTCAGAGCTTTAATAATCAAATAGACAATATAAACCTAAATTCAGATTATTATGATTTCATTGTGATTGATGAAGTTCATCATGTATCAGCTGATAGTTATCGAAAGTTCATCAACCATTTTTCCCCTACGATTTTACTCGGACTCACCGCTACTCCCGAACGTCATGACGGCAAAAGTATATTGGATGATTTTGGTGGTGTGATCGCTGCAGAACTCAGGTTACCTGAAGCAATAAATCTAAGACATTTATGCCCTTTTCAATATTTTGGCATAGATGATAATACCGATCTACGGCAGGTTAAGTGGGAAAACGGCCGCTACAATCCAAGTGAGCTGACTCAACTCTATACCCAAAATGATCAAAGGCTACAGAAAATACTTCAAAATATTGAAGAGCTTGTAACTAAGCCTTTAGAAATGCGCGCATTGGCTTTTTGTGTCAACCAAGATCATGCTCGATATATGGCTAAAAAGTTTTGCCTCAAAGGAATACCGAGCGCAGTACTTACCAGCAAAAATGCTTCTGAAAGGCATGCAGTAAGACAAGATCTACAACTAGGAAATATTAATATTCTCTGTGTTGTCGATATATTCAATGAAGGCGTCGATATTCCAGAAATAGATACCCTACTCTTCTTACGGCCAACAGAAAGCTTAACAATATTTTTGCAGCAGCTAGGGCGTGGCTTACGCCATAACGATGGCAAAGAATGTGTCACTGTGTTGGATTTTGTCGGTAATGCTAGAGCCGAATATGACTTTTCACAGAAGTTCAGAGCCCTAATAGGAAAGACACATACCGCCATAAGCAAAGAAATAGAGCACGGCTTTCCGCACCTTCCACTTGGCTGCCACATTGAACTACAGAAAAAAACCAAAGAGATAATCTTAGAAAACATTAGGAAAGCAACATTAAATCAGCAAAGATTAAAATCATATATTCAAAATTTTCAACATCATACAAATCAAAAACTGACGTTGAGTAATTTTTTAAAGTTTAATCCTAACATTCAGCTTAATGATATTTATAAGAAAAAGCCTAAAGATGGTGGAGGGTGGACTCGTTTGTTAAGCGATCTAAAATTAATAGACAAAGTAAACGAAACCCCAATCGCAGAAAATTATCACAAAGCCATTAGCAACAGCTTAATGAGCTGTGATGCTAGAACTTACCTAATTTTCATTCGTTCACTAGCAATAAATAACTTTAAGTGGATCGATAATGACAATCCAATAGAGCAGAAAATGGCTTTGATGTGCCACTATGATTTTTGGAATTGTGCAGGAGATAAACTAGGTTATAAATCTTTATCTGAAAGCTTAGCAGCACTTTTTCATCCTGAATATCAAAAAGAGTTAATACAAGTTATTAACTACTTACTTGATAATAACGATACGAAAATTCAAAATCTTGAAGCTGACTTTCCTTGCCCAATTCAACTTAATGCACGCTATACCCGAGAACAAATTATTACAGGATTAGGTGGGGCTAGCTTCGAAAAACAAGCTATAAGCCGTGAAGGTTACTTCAACCTAAAAGATCTCAATGTTGAACTGCTCTTTGTTACGTTACAAAAGTCGGATCAACATTTTTCACCAACAACGCTTTATCACGATTATGCAATGAGCCCTACTCACTTCCATTGGCAGACCCAGAACTCAGCAAGACCAGATAAAGGCAAAGGGCTGGGCTATATTCAGCATAAAAAAATTGGTAAAAAACTCATGCTCTGGGTACGAGAGTCCAATAAGGACGAGAATGGAAATACTATGGGGTTTGTAAACTTAGGTTGGGTGAACTTGGCAGAAACTAGCGGCTCCCAACCTATGAATATAACTTGGGAGTTGCATGAACCTATGCCCAGTTACCTATGGAAAGATGCAGCAAAATTGGCAAACAGTTAAATATATAACTCTAGTAATCGATCAAACCATCTGCTTTTTAGAAACAAGGTGTAGATGAGGCTGTGAGCTTCCAAAACATGGATGTTTTGGCAGAGCCCACAGGGACTGTGCTTGCGGCGACTCACAGAAGTATCTGCACATATGCCCACGGCAGGTGATAGATGACTATTCAGCTATGGTTACTATTAATCAGGCCAACGCTGATAATGTAATGAAGCTTATATAAATAACGATGCAACGGCTTCATCGTTCAAGCAAAAAGGCCATGGTTCCCCATAGCCAATCAAACATCCATACCGTCAGCCAAGCCAAAGAGTTATTTCAACCTTGTGAACTGACAAAGGGACTAACAAGGTAGAAAGACGTTTAATTCAAACAGCACTTCTTGAATTTCTTGCCACTCCCGCAGGGACAAGGGTCATTACGGCCTGGTTGGATATCTGCAATAAATGGTTGCTGATTATCGAGGCTCTCAAAATACCTATCGTCGAGTTCCCTTGGCGTATTCATCAAATCATCGAAAACGGCCATGAGGTCCTCATCATTCATCTCAGATTCCGCGTTGAAACCTGCCCACTGGCTAAGAGAATCAATCACATCATAATCGCCGCTTATCAGGCCACTCTCCCACTCTGAAAAACCGATAGACTGATTATCCCAATCAATGATGCACTGATTCTCAATTTTACCCTCGTCAATTATATTACTCTCAACAAGACCTACACATTGACTATGGTAATGATTAAATTCATTTGATATCAAAAGATTAACCAACTCAAAAAGTGCTATTGAGTGATTATATTTGACGAGATTGTCGATAAAACCCGGAATACTTTGATTAAGTGTCTCTCTATCAATTTGCCCTGTATGCAACTGACAAAATAGCGCACATAGGGCGCCCATCTTAACAATTTCACCCGCTTGCTCAGAGTTAACCAAGAAACACAGTTGCTCAGGGTTACCTTGCGCCAAAATATAGTAAGCAGTGGAAAGTTCAGAACCAATAAAGTCACCAAGAAGGTTATCTAATGGCGCATTACAGTCATCCTTGTTGGTAAGATTTATCAAGGAGTCGAAACAACTAAACTGCTTCCGGTCGACAATAAGACAGATGCCGAAGAAGAGAAGATTGGACTCAGGATCGGTCAATGCCTCATTAGCAATAAACTTCTGTATCAACTCCTCGATAACAGGCAGTAACTCAGACCACTGCAGCCTGGCCGCCAACAAGGCTTCAACCGGAAGTTCTGTTAAGTCGCCACGACTCAGAGTAGTAATTATCTCATCTAATTTCATATAGCTTTCAAAGGTAGGAGGTGATTTAGTATATAGAGTAACAAAAGAGGAATCTAAAGCCCTCAACCTTTATCTAAATTCCAATGCGCTTGCTCAAACACTACCTCGGCCTGAACGATTTCCTGTTTTTCCTGCTCCTCTATATAGGCAGAAATATCCTGATAAGTTAACCACGAAGCATAGGCGATGATGCCGTAAACCATAAAACGAAACATAAGAAACTCTCACTACTTTTTAATCTGATAGATAAAATATATATCACATTAGCAATGAATAATACTGTCAATATGGTGTCGATTTTATTGGTTTTTTTCCCATTTTGACTGTCATAAGAGACAGTCAAAAAAGCAACCCGACGTCATTTTTTTGAACGTTTTTCATACACAATGTTAAACACTATTATTAACGCTACCACGACGTAATTGCTCATATAGTTTATATATGAACGTTTAGTTTTGGCTTGGTCTCCCTACTCGGTTCATTGACTCTCATCAGCAGTCGAATGAGTTTAAATATCGAACACTGACAATGAATTACAAGCATGAGTGAGTTATAGCGACAGATGGTATTAATCACTACAGCTTCTGTCATTCAGCTTATTGATGGCACACTCAAGCCAAGGGGACTAACAGAAATACGCGACTCATAGAGGCTTAGTTGCAATAACCCGGTGCTAGCCTGAGTCAGGTTTTCATAAAACAAAAAGTTATTAGATGCTTAAAAAACAATCTAAGAGAGCCGATGAAAAATGAGGCCAGAATGGGAGAGTGTCAATAAAACGATCACTAGTTACATCTGCACCTCCCCCCAAAACCGGACAGAATAGAGCATATAGTAGATAGAGCTGTAAACAGACCATGACACCCTATGCAGGATTTAAAACCGGCATCACTTTTAAATTCTGTTTATCACTGTAGAATCCCCGCCCTTCTATCTAAACCTGTGCATTAATGATGATCGATCTCGCTATACTTCCCCTCTATTTAACCACTGTCGTAGCCCTCTTACTGATCCCCGGGCCGGATATGTTACTTATTGCCAGCTCCAGCTTAAGTTACGGACGTAAGGTTGGCGTTTTCGCCAGCTTAGGGAATGCGACATCCGGATTAGTCTTGACCCTGTTGGCAGCGATGGGAGTCTCGGCATTGATTGCCATGAACCCTATGGCTCTGCAACTGCTGCGCCTGTTAGGCGGAGCCTATCTGTTAAAGATGGGTTGGGATTGCATGCGAGCCGGCCCGGTCGATGCACCGGAGGTAGCACAAGAAAATAACCTGGCTAAAACTCTCTATCGCCGCGCCGTATTCAGTAATCTGCTCAATCCTAAGGCCCTACTCTTCTTCGTACTGTTTTTACCTCAGTTTGTCTCTTCTCAATTAACGGCAAGCTCAGGTGAACAGATGCTGGCATTGGGATTACTGCTCAATGTGATGGGATTACTGTTTAATCTGCTGCTGGTGGCCATGGTTGGAAGTCTTGGAAAACCACTACTTAAGAATGAGAAGTTCAGGGCTAATCAGAATAAGTTTATGGGTGTCATATTCTTTGCGTTAGCAATCTGGTTACTGGCGTCTCAAGTTCAAACCATGAGCTAAGCAAATCCAGCCTCCGAAAATGATGATCGCGGAAGCTAAACTTTCGCGGTCGACTCCTCTATATCTAGTCATTATTCTCGGGAATGACTCCCGCAGATGCCAAATTCTTAAGAATATCTCGCCAGGTTCCACGTGAAACGATTTTTTTTATTCTCGAACATACCCTCATTTTTTGGCGGGTTCAGTCGATAAAGGACACACGGCAAGGGCTGCTCTCAACTCACTAATACCCTAGCCTTAGTGTTATCGAAAGTGATAAAAGAGATGGCCAGGCTAATACATTCAAAACATCTTAATAAGCTGTATTTAAATAAGTTATTTGTTAATGTTTTGTATGACCCAGCCAGGACTTTCACTTTAATAAAGCAGAAAACGCTGCCATTTCCATCATAAAGAGGGGCAAATCTCGCTCGATTTTCAGTCTGTATTCTTATGTTCTGTGACGTAAAAAATGAAGAAAATCCAGAAATTAGTTCACTTTAGTCTTAACTGCTCTTACCTCGGTTTTCTTCAAAAACAACATCTATTGAAGTAAGATGTTTTCAAGCTGTAACAACAAGTGGATGAAGTACCCTTCACTGTTACAGCAATATAATTTGAGCCAGGATGGCCAGCCAACTATCACGCCAAATTTAGGATGATCATCATGAAAGAAGTCGCTTTCCGTTGGATAGACAAGTTTCTGGTAAATGTAAAACTGCAGGAAAACTTTTTAATCCTGTTTTTCTCTTCGTTGCTGGCAATACTCATCGTTAGCCTAACCTTAATCAGTGCCGAACAAGATCAGAAAAATAAGCAGTTAAAGCAAGAGATTAACCTAGTATCGAATCTGATATCCAAAACAGATTTAAGTCAAAGTGAGCTGTCCGGCATTCTCGCTAACAGCAACCTCCAGATTGGAAGTCAGGGGCAATTCGCCACAACAGTTCCCAATACAAACGTGACTTTAAGTGCCAAAGCGCTACCGGGATTTTTCTCTACTTTAGGTCTGGGGCATTACGCCATTATCCTGTTCTGTATCGGCCTCATCATCATGAGCTCCTATTACATTAAGACATTTATGGGTGGTGCACTCTTTAATATGTACGATGCTCTTAAGCGTCTGGCCGATGGCGATCTCGCATCCCGGATTGCATATGCGCCGGCGCGTAATGAATTCAACCTTATTGCTCAGACGATCGATAGAGTTTCGGAGCGTGAACATCTGTTGGTGAAAACCACTCAGGAAGCGATCGCCCTTATTCAACAGATCAGCTCTCAGTTACGTCAACGCAGTAATGAAAACGCCAAATTAACCAGTCAACAGCAGGAGCGTATCGATTCACTGGCCAGTGCAACCGAACAGATGGCCTCCTCTATTCGTGAGGTGGCGAGTCATGCCCATGACTCTTCGACTCAAACCAGTGAGGCTACGCAAACGGCAACATTAGGACTATCTCAGGTTGAGTCGACTCAGGGAGCGATTAAAAAGCTGACAGCTGAAATCAATGCGGCATCCGGTGCCGTGGCAGATTTGGACTCGAGTGCCTCACAGATCGATGATGTGGTTTCTACCATTAACGCCATCTCTCAGCAGACAAACCTGCTTGCGCTTAACGCCGCTATCGAAGCAGCCCGAGCCGGTGAACAGGGACGAGGTTTTGCCGTTGTCGCAGATGAAGTTCGTACCCTGGCCGGGCGAACACAGACTGCCACAGTAGAAATTCAGAAGATGATCGAGGCGCTGCAGAGTAACAGTCAGGGCCTAATCACTGTGATTGAACAGACAGTCGCCGAAGCCGAAACCAGTGAGACACTCATGGAGTCGGTGAGTAAGAACATCAGCGAAATATCGGGCCAAAACCAATATATCGCGGATCGTAGTATTGAAATTGCCGCAGCAGCCGAAGAGCAAGGCGCCGTGGCAGACAATATCGCCTCCGATGTGGATCTGGTGCGAGCTGGTTCTGAAAGTGTTGCCGTAATGGTTACTCAGACAGCCAGCGAGATAGAATCCTTAAACAGCCAAGCCGATGTGCTGGAAAATCTGATGAAAGATCTTAAGGTCTGATAACGGTTGCTGATAATGAGTAGAGCTGTCGATGTCATTCGTGACTCGACAGCTTTTTATTAAAACACAAACAATGACTTTAATATCAATGAGTAATGGTGTAGCCCTCCCCCTAAATATCACTTATTTTCTCCCTGCCAACTACTAAGCTTAAACGCACACTTCCCCTGTTGCGTATATAATAGAACAAGCATTCACACCACGATTAGCTTCATGTTAGATAAAAGCCACCTAAGCCCAAGCCTGAACAACGAAAGAAAATCAGCGCTGGACACCGAAAGAGAGATCGCTAAGTTCAATGCATTAGCCAATGAGTGGCGCGATCCTAAAGGGAAATTTAAGCATGTCTTAGCCTTTAACCAGACAAGGTTAATCGCGATAGAGGATGCCATCGCCTACCATTTTGAAAGAGATCTTAATCAAGATGTCCCCTTTAGCGATCTATCACTGCTCGATATCGGTTGTGGTGCAGGCCTGCTTTGCGAACCATTAGCCTGGCAAGGTGCCAGAGTGAGTGGTATCGATGCCAGTAGCCACAATATTGCCCTGGCACGGCAGCATGCTAACAGTAACTCGGTGACCGTAGACTATCGGCATTGTTTAGCTGAATCACTATTAACCACTGGAGAAAAAGAGAGAATAACTGATACTAATCAGTATGATGTGGTACTCAACACTGAGGTCATCGAACATGTAGGCGATCAAGAAGCATTGATTCATACCTGTTGCCAACTACTCAAACCGGGTGGATTGCTGATCATGGCTACACTAAACCGCACAATAAAATCATACCTGATAGGCATTATCGGCGCCGAATATCTGATGCGTTACCTACCCATAGGGACTCACGATTGGCGTTTTTTCGTTACACCGAAAGAGATGGATGCCATGATAACCCCCCACGGTTTACGTACCGTCAAAGCTGAGGGAATGAGTTTTAACCCTTTGACTAAAAAGTGGAAAGTGACCAATAGCACCGACGTAAACTACCTGCTATATGCGATAAAAAACTAATACGTTCACTCTATTAAGCCAATTATATCGTTCTCACCTAGCGAACCAGCAGTGTCCTGGTCCCCATTTACACATCTTAAACAGCAATCTGCTTAGTAAAAGTCGGCTTATACCTTATGATTAGCGCAAACATAACGCAGATCGTAACGACAAATTAGATAGATGAATGTCGATCTGACGCTTTATATAAGTATTAAATCGCTCAGTTGAAGATGAGATCAGGAACATATATGCCAAAAATAGAACTTTTAGTGGGCACTACCTTAGGTGGAGCCGAATATGTAGCAGATGAATTGGCGGCTCAGTTGACCCGTTTTGGGCATGAGAATCAGATCCATTTGACCCCAAAACTCACCGATTTGGACCCTAAATCTTTGTGGTTGATCGTATCATCGACGCACGGAGCGGGCGATCTACCAGACAATATTATGCCCTTTTTCGATGAGATCGCAGTTAAAAAACCCGATCTTAGCCAGACAAAATTTGCCATCTGTGCCATCGGTGATTCAAGTTACGACACTTTTTGTCTGGGACCTGAAAAACTATCAAAAGTGCTGGAGGAATGCGGTGCACAAGTCTATGTGGATAAGATCCAGATAGATATTCAATACGATCATATTCCAGAAGACCCCGCACTGGCTTGGTTAACCCAATGGCAAGATCAACTTTAAGATCCCCTGCAAATAATAACTATAGGATCAATGCACAGATTAGATCTACTTTATCCACATATTACGATCTCAAATGATAAATATGTGGATAACCTATTATTTTGATCTGTTCAACTCCTGTATTAATCAACACCCGATCGGGTCAATGATCCACCTTGTGGATAAGTAGGCGATCTATCCCCAAGCTTAATTCGGTTTGATCGCTAATAGATCACAGGATCTGATCGTTTTTAAGTATTGATTATAAAAAGGAAAAATCGCTTACTCACAGAAAAGTGCTCCCTTAATAGTAAGAATAATAAAGGATCTATATAAAGATCTTAAGATCTATTAAGCAGATCCTTACTCGATCTGAGCAGTGAAATTGATCTTTCACCTGACACGGATCAAATGCTAAAATGCGCAGCTCAAAATCACAGTTTGTTCGTTACCGACTAAAGTTTAAATTTAAGGTTTACTAATGCATTTTCATGAAAGGTTCGATGTAATTGTTATCGGTGGTGGTCATGCCGGTACTGAAGCTGCGTTAGCTGCAGCCAGAATGGGATCAAAAACCCTACTGCTGACGCATAACATCGATACCTTAGGACAAATGTCTTGTAATCCAGCCATTGGTGGGATCGGTAAAGGACATTTGGTAAAAGAGATTGATGCCTTAGGCGGAGCAATGGCGATTGCCACTGACTATGCAGGTATTCAGTTTAGAACACTTAATTCCAGCAAGGGCCCGGCAGTGCGAGCAACACGTGCTCAAGCAGACCGAGCTTTGTACCGGGCTAAGATCCAGGAAATACTTCAAAACCAACCGAATTTAAGACTATTCCAACAAGCTGTAGACGATCTTATTGTTGAAAATGGCAAGGTAACTGGTGTGGTCACTCAGATGGGACTGGCCTTCGAAGCGCCGGCTGTCGTGTTAACTGCAGGGACTTTCCTTAGTGGTAAAATTCACATCGGGATGCAGAATTACAGCGGTGGTCGAGCAGGAGATCCACCATCGATCGCGCTGGCAGATCGATTGCGTGAACTACCGATCCGTATTGGACGTTTGAAAACGGGTACACCACCAAGAATTGACGCGAATACCATTAACTTCGATCTGATGACTGAGCAGAAAGGTGATACACCATTGCCTGTCATGTCGTTTATTGGTGATGTGAGTCATCATCCGCGTCAGGTCTCCTGTTTCGTTACCCATACTAACGAGCGAACTCACGATATTATTCGTGGTGGATTAGATCGAAGCCCCATGTACTCGGGGATTATCGAAGGTGTCGGGCCGCGTTACTGCCCTTCTATCGAAGATAAGATCAATCGTTTTGCCGACAAGAGTTCACATCAGATATTTATTGAGCCGGAAGGCTTAAATACTAATGAGATCTACCCTAACGGTATATCTACAAGCTTACCTTTCGACGTTCAATTAAATTTAGTACGTTCGATCAAGGGCATGGAAAATGCCGAGATCATTAGACCTGGTTATGCCATCGAATATGATTACTTCGATCCTCGAGATCTGAAAAACTCTTTAGAGACTAAATCTATTCAAGGTTTGTTCTTTGCCGGACAGATCAACGGTACGACCGGTTATGAAGAAGCTGGTGCTCAGGGATTATTGGCAGGTATGAATGCTTCACTGCAGGTTCAGGGCAAAGAGAGCTGGTGTCCTCGTCGTGACGAAGCCTATCTTGGTGTGTTAGTCGATGATCTATCTACCTTGGGTACCAAAGAACCTTACCGTATGTTCACCAGCCGCGCGGAGTATCGTCTGTTACTGCGTGAAGACAATGCCGATCTGCGTCTGACCGAGAAGGGTCATCAAATTGGATTGGTCGATGAAGATCGCTGGGCTAAATTTAATAAGAAGCGAGAGTCTATCGAACTCGAACTTCAACGTTTAAGAAGCCAGTGGGTTCATCCTAACTCGCCATTGCTCGAGGTATTAAACCCTGAGCTGAATACCCCAATCTCTCGTGAAGCATCATTCGAAGATCTACTTCGCCGTCCGGAGATGGATTATCCGAAGTTGATGAGCTTAGAGGGATTCGGTCCGGCACTCGAAGATCAGCGTGCTGCAGAGCAAGTGCAGATACAAGTTAAATATTCGGGTTATATCCAACGCCAGCAAGATGAGATCGATAAAGCGATAAAACATGAAACGACAGGTTTGCCGTTAGAGCTTGATTATCAGGAAGTTCCGGGTCTTTCAAATGAAGTTATCGCTAAGCTTAACGATCATAAGCCTGAAACTATAGGTCAGGCCTCGAGAATTTCGGGAATGACGCCTGCTGCGATCTCTATTTTACTGGTCCATCTGAAGCGACGCGGTCTATTACGTAAAAACCCTTCTAAAAGCTAATTTATTTGCCTGTAAGGGAAGCCAAAGCCCATTTATATTGGCTTTTAGCGCTTCCCTTAGTGTTTTCTGGGCTTCATAATGTCAACAGTTTCGATTTTCGTACGTTATTAAGGATTAATCCTGTGTTATCTGCCCAATTAGATGAGTATCTGGCTGAAATGAATCTGTCTGCGACCGAGCAGCAGAAAAAACAGCTTATTGGTTTTGTTGAGATGCTCAACAAGTGGAATAAGGCCTACAATCTGACGTCGATTCGAGATCCGCAGCAGATGCTGATCAGACATATCATGGATAGCCTTGCCGTTTCACCACATCTTGTGGGTGAACGTTTTATCGATGTCGGAACGGGACCGGGTCTACCTGGTATTCCTCTGGCCATTATGAATCCTGATAAAACCTTCGTCCTGTTAGACAGCTTAGGTAAGCGGATCCGCTTCCAAAAGCAGGTTCAGCATGAGTTAGGCATCAAGAATATCAGTTCGGTAGAGAGCCGGGTCGAGGCTTACCAGCCTGAGACAAAATTTGATGGTGTCTTGAGTCGTGCTTTTGCATCGATTGAAGATATGCTGCATTGGTGTCATCACCTTCCGACTGACGATGGGTGTTATTACGCCCTGAAAGGTCAGCTTGCAGAAGATGAAATGGAAAAACTTCCTGAAGAATTTGAAGTTACCGATGTGATTGAGCTCAAGGTACCTCGCCTGGATGAGCAGCGACACCTATTGAGAGTTATCAAAAAATAGCGATAAAGTTGCATTTTTTTAATGGTTCAAGCAATTTGGTATGGGTTTCAATAGTGTCGATTATACGAACGCGACATACAGGATGGTATTGTGGGTAAAGTGATTGCCGTGGCTAACCAAAAAGGTGGCGTCGGAAAAACAACAACTTGTGTGAATCTTGCGGCATCTCTGGCCGCCACTAAGCGCAAAGTGCTGCTGATCGATCTCGATCCCCAAGGTAATGCGACCATGGGTAGTGGTATCGATAAGTACAGTGTCGAAAATACGGCATATGAATTATTGGTCGATGAGAAATCTTTTGACGAAGTTGTCTATAAAGATACCACCGGAAAGTATGATCTTATTGCCGGTAACGGTGACGTTACCGCCGCTGAGATCAAACTTATGGAGTTCTTTGCTCGGGAAATTAGGTTAAGAAATGCATTAGCCCCGATAAAAGACGATTATGATTTTATTTTTATCGATTGCCCGCCTTCATTGAACATGCTGACTGTCAATGCTATGTCTGCTGCAGACTCTATTCTGGTGCCTATGCAGTGTGAGTATTATGCCTTGGAAGGCCTGACAGCGCTGATGGATACCATTAGCAAATTAGGCTCCATGGTTAATCCTGGTCTGCATATCGAGGGGATCTTACGCACCATGTATGATCCACGTAATCGATTATCTAACGATGTATCGGACCAGCTTAAACAGCATTTTGGTGAAAAGGTTTACCGAACCGTTATTCCCAGAAATGTCAGGTTAGCCGAAGCACCAAGTTTTGGGGCTCCGGCAATGTATTATGATAAATCCAGCGCAGGAGCTAAGGCTTATCTTGCTCTGGCTGGAGAGATTATTCGTCGTGCCGAACAGCACGAACAGGTTGAGCAAGCTTAAACAAAGGCAATGGAAATGACAGTAAAAAAACGCGGTTTGGGCAAAGGTTTAGATGCATTACTCAGCACTAGCCACGCGGCAAATAGTAAGCAAGCAGCAAGTGAAGTTGTTGATGAATCAGTTAAAAATGATGATTTATTGATACTTGATGTTGACCTTATGCAGCCTGGAAAGTACCAACCTCGTAAAGATATGTCTCCGGAGGCACTCGAAGAGCTTTCTGAGTCAATAAAAGTCCAGGGAATTATCCAGCCAATTGTTGTTCGTAAGATATCTCCTGAGATGTTTGAGATCATTGCCGGTGAACGTCGTTGGCGCGCCGCCCAGTTAGCTAAGCTTGATAAGGTTCCTTGTATTGTAAAACAGGTGCCCGACGAATCGGCTGTAGCCATTGCGCTGATTGAGAATATTCAACGTGAAGATCTCAATGCGATGGAAGAAGCAATAGCGCTTCAACGATTAATGGAAGAGTTTAATTTAACCCATCAACAGATCGCAGGGGCCGTGGGTAAGTCTCGCGCTACTGTCTCTAATCTACTGCGTCTGAATGGTCTTAATGAGCCTGTAAAGCGTATGCTGGAGTATGGTGATATCGATATGGGCCATGCCCGAGCCTTGCTTGCTATTGAAGGTGACGAACAGACAACTATCGCAAGGTTAGTTGCCGCGAAAGAATTAACTGTTCGTGAAACTGAACGATTAGTCACTAAAACACTAAATCCGCCTAAAACTGTAGATAAACCTGCAAAAGATCACGATGTTGCCCGCCTCGAAAGTCAATTAGTCGAACGTCTAGGTGCGAAAGTTTCTATTACCCACAATAAAAAGGGTAAAGGAAAATTGGTAATAAACTATCAAGATCTCGCTGAATTAGACGGTATTATCGACAGAATCCGCTAAAAAACTGACGTTAACGTCATATTATGTAATTTTGTGACATGTGTTAAATTTATGCTTTTGCAGATTTGGCGCTAGATCACGCTAAAAGACTCGATTTTCCTCAGCTTAAACTTGCTTTGAAGGCCTGAAAAGGTATACTTTCGCAAGCTTTTTTGTCGCTATAGATGATTCGGATATTTGTCATCCGGTCATCGAAACAATAAAGCGTAAATGCGGAGAAGGTAAATTGAGTAAGGTTTTAGCACGTCGTGGCCGGTGGTCTGCCTATAAATTGGTTTTGATGCAGGCGGCGGTGGCTGGGGGTGCTTCAGTTTTCTTTTTCGCCATGTGGGGGGTTCAGTCTGGTCTGTCTGCCTTGGCAGGTGGTGCTATCGCTGTACTTCCTAATTTTGTATTCGCAACCCTCGCTTTTTCCCATACGGGAGCAAGTTCAGCAGGAAAGGTCATGAAGACTTTTTACTGGGGGGAAGCGGTAAAGTTGCTGTTAACCATAGCTATGTTCTCGCTAGTGTTTATCAATTTTAAGATTGGCTTTATGCCTCTTTTTGTTTGTTACACCTTAGCGTTAATCGTGCATTGGACGGCTCCTTTATTTTTCAAGCAAAGTAAAGTGGGATGAATCATGGCTGCAACTGGTGAAGCGTTAACACCGCAGGGCTATATCCAGCACCACCTTACCAACTTAAGTGTTGGTGAAGGCTTCTGGACATGGCATATTGATTCGTTGCTCTTTTCGGTTGGGCTTGGTGTTCTGTTCTTATGGCTATTCCGTAGCGTTGGAAAGAAGGCAACTACAGGTGTTCCCGGCAAACTTCAGTGTTTTGTCGAGATGATCATTGAGTTTGTCGACTCTAGCGTGAAAGAAACCTTCCATGGCCGCAATCCTGTTATTGCTCCGTTGGCATTAACTATTTTTGTTTGGGTATTCATGATGAACTTCATGGATATGGTTCCAGTTGACTGGATCCCATCACTGGCAGCTGCTGCTGGTATCCCTTACATGAAAGTTGTACCAACGACAGACTTAAACATTACCTTTAGCATGGCTATTGGTGTGTTCTTGCTGATTATTTACTACAGCATTAAAGTCAAAGGCATCTCAGGCTTTGTTAAAGAGCTGACTATGCAGCCTTTTAACCATTGGGCAATGATACCCGTCAACTTCTTGTTAGAAACCGTAACTCTGATTGCTAAGCCAATTTCATTGGCATTGCGTCTGTTCGGTAACTTGTATGCAGGTGAGTTGATCTTCATTCTTATTGCGTTGATGTATGGTGCTAACATGGCGTTATCTGCCCTAGGTGTAACATTACAACTAGGTTGGTTAATTTTCCATATTTTGGTTATTACTCTACAAGCGTTTATTTTCATGATGCTGACAATTGTTTACTTAAGCATGGCGCATGAAGATCATTAAGAATTGCTGAAGAAATTTTTTAGCTAAATCAAAAACTAACTAGATTTAGAATATTTGGAGATAGAGATGGAAACTGTTCTAGGCATGACAGCTATTGCTGTTGCTCTGCTAATTGGTATGGGTGCACTAGGTACCGCTATCGGTTTTGGCCTGCTAGGTGGTAAGTTCTTGGAAGGCGCTGCGCGTCAACCAGAAATGGCTCCTATGCTACAAGTTAAAATGTTCATCGTTGCTGGTCTTCTTGATGCGGTAACTATGATCGGTGTTGGTATTGCATTATTCATGCTTTTCACCAATCCACTAGGTGCAATGCTGTAATAAACGCTTCTGTCTTTAATTTAAATAGGAGGCTGTTGTGAATATCAACGCTACCCTACTCGGTCAGACGGTTGCCTTTATTATCTTCGTGTGGTTCTGCATGAAGTTTGTTTGGCCCCCTTTGATGAATGCCATCGAAGAGCGTCAAAAAAGGATTGCCGACGGTCTAGCTGACGCTGACCGTGCCGTAAAAGACCTGGAGTTGGCTCAGTCTAAAGCAACTGACCAACTAAAAGACGCCAAAGCTACTGCTAACGAGATCATTGAGCAAGCGAACAAACGTAAAGCTCAGATCGTCGATGAAGCAAAAGCCGAAGCAGATGCTGAGCGCGCTAAAATTATCGCTCAGGGTCAAGCAGAAATTGAAGCTGAACGTAATCGCGTTAAAGAAGACTTGCGTAAGCAAGTTGCTACTCTTGCCATTTATGGTGCTGAGAAGATTCTTGAGCGTTCTATCGATGAAGCCGCCCACAGTGACATAGTTAATAAACTTGTTGCTGAACTTTAAATAAGGAGTTTGAGTTATGGCTGAAATAACCACCATCGCTCGTCCTTACGCAAAGGCAGCGTTTGATTTTGCTATTGAAAACAACGCAGTTGATAGTTGGGCAGAGATGCTGAACTTCGCGGCTATGGTAAGTGAAAACGAAACCATTAAGCCACTGCTTGCCGGCGGATTAGCCAGCAATAAGCTTGCCGAACTCTTTATTGGAGTTTGTGGTGAGCAGGTCAATGAGCAAGGTCAAAATCTGTTAAAGGTAATGGCTGAAAACGGTCGTTTAGAAGTACTACCTGCTGTGGCTCAACAATTTGTTGAACTATGCAATGAGTGGGCAAAAGAGATTGAAGCTACTGTAGTTTCAGCTGTTGAGCTTACTTCAGAACAGCAACAGGATATTAGTGTTTCTTTAGAGAAACGTCTCGCACGCAAAGTTAAGCTGAATTGCAGCATAGATGCCAGCCTTGTAGCTGGTGTAATTATCACGGCAGGAGACCTGGTCATTGATGGCTCGGTCCGCGGAAAAATTTCGCGTCTGTCTGATACTCTGCAATCGTAATTGGGAGTTTGAGCATGCAACTGAATTCCACTGAAATCAGCGATCTGATTAAACAGCGGATCGAGCAGTTCGAAGTCGTTAGTGAAACTCGCAACGAAGGTACTATCGTTGCAGTTAGTGACGGCATCATCCGCATCCACGGCCTAGCCGACGTGATGCAAGGTGAAATGATCGAGCTGCCTGGTAACCGTTTTGCAATCGCGTTGAACTTAGAACGTGATTCTGTCGGTGCCGTAGTAATGGGCCCTTATGCCTCTTTGGCAGAAGGCGACAAAGTAAAAACAACAGGCCGTATTTTGGAAGTCCCTGTTGGTAACGGTCTATTAGGACGTGTTGTCAACACATTGGGTGAACCAATTGACGGTAAAGGACCTATCGAACACGATGGTTTCTCACCTGTTGAAGTAATCGCACCAGGCGTTATTGAACGTAAGTCAGTAGATCAACCAGTGCAAACTGGTTATAAAGCTGTTGACTCTATGATCCCTATCGGTCGTGGACAGCGCGAATTGATTATTGGTGACCGTCAAATCGGTAAGACCGCTTTGGCGATCGATGCCATTATCAACCAAAAAGATTCAGGCATTAAATGTGTATACGTAGCTGTAGGGCAAAAAGCTTCTACAATCGCTAACGTGGTACGCAAGCTTGATGAGCACGGCGCTTTGGCGAACACCATTGTTGTTGTTGCTACAGCTTCTGAAGCTGCTGCACTACAATACTTGGCTCCATACTCTGGCTGTTCAATGGGTGAGTACTTCCGCGACCGCGGTGAAGATTCACTTATTGTCTATGATGATCTGTCTAAGCAAGCAGTTGCTTACCGTCAGATTTCATTGTTGCTAAAACGTCCACCAGGACGTGAAGCATACCCAGGTGATGTATTCTATCTTCACTCTCGTCTGTTAGAACGTGCTTCACGTGTTAACGCTGAGTATGTTGAGAAGTTCACTAAAGGTGAAGTTAAAGGCCGTACCGGTTCTTTGACTGCTCTACCGATTATTGAAACTCAAGCGGGTGATGTCTCTGCTTTCGTACCGACTAACGTAATTTCGATTACCGATGGTCAGATCTTCCTTGAAACTGACCTATTTAACTCTGGACTACGTCCTGCTGTTAACCCAGGTATTTCGGTTTCTCGTGTTGGTGGTGCAGCGCAGACTAAGATCATCAAGAAACTGTCTGGTGGTATCCGTACCGCACTAGCACAGTATCGAGAGCTTGCAGCGTTCTCACAGTTTGCATCTGACTTAGATGATGCAACTCGTGCTCAGCTTGAGCATGGTGAGCGTGTTACCGAACTAATGAAGCAAAAGCAATATGCTCCTATGAGTATTGCCGATCAGTCTGTGTCTCTTTTTGCAGCTGAAAAAGGTTACTTAAAAAGTATTGAGCTAGCTAAAATCGGTGATTTCGAAGCGTCTCTGCTCTCTTTCATGAACAGCGAGCATGCTGAGCTTATGAAGACCATCAACGATACTGGCAGCTACAATGCCGACATCGAAGGTGAGTTGAAGGCCAGTCTCGACAAGTTCGTTGAAACCCAAACCTGGTAAAAACAGAGGTGTCGTAAGGCGCCTCAGGTCCAGATTGGAGAGTTAAGATGGCCAACGCTAAAGAGATTAAAACCAAGATCGCGAGTGTTAAAAACACTCAGAAGATCACGTCTGCTATGGAAATGGTTGCCGCGAGTAAAATGCGTAAAGCACAAGATCGCATGGCAGCTAGTCGTCCATATGCAGAAAATATGCGTAAGGTGATCGGTCACGTGGCGCAAGGTTCTCTCGAGTATAAACACCCCTATTTAGAGGTGAGAGAGGCCAAGCGGGTTGGTTACATTGTTGTATCAACCGACCGTGGTCTTTGTGGTGGTCTGAACGTCAACCTTTTCAAAAAGGTTGTCGCAGACGTGAAGAGCCAGCGAGAGCAAGGCGTAGAAGTTGAATTCTGCCCCATTGGTGCTCGCAGTGTACAGTTCTTCAATAGCTTCGGCGGACAGGTATCTGCATACGCTTCAGGTTTAGGTGATGCTCCAAAGCTCGCTGACTTGATCGGAACAGTACGTGTCATGCTACAAGCATACAACGAAGGTAAATTGGATCGTCTGTATGTAGTATTCAACAGATTTGTGAATACTATGAGTCAGACTCCAGTGATCGAACAGCTGCTACCGTTGCCTAAGTCTGAGGTTGATGAGGTTTCTCATCACTGGGACTACCTATACGAGCCAGATCCAAAAGAACTTTTGGAAACTTTACTGGTACGTTATGTGGAGTCGCAGGTTTACCAAGGTGTTGTTGAGAATCTTGCATCTGAGCAAGCAGCCCGTATGGTTGCTATGAAATCTGCAACTGACAACGCCGGTGATCTTATTAGTGACTTGCAGTTAGTCTATAACAAGGCCCGTCAGGCTGCGATTACGCAGGAACTTTCGGAAATTGTTGCAGGTGCTGCAGCGGTTTAGGTTAGGTAACGAATACAAGTTTTAGAGGATTAATCATGAGCACAGGTACTGTTGTCCAAGTAATTGGCGCGGTTGTGGACGTTGAGTTTCCACATGATGCCGTACCTCAGGTATATGACGCTCTAGAGATCAAAAGTGAAGGCTTGGTGCTGGAAGTTCAGCAGCAACTAGGTGGTGGTGTAGTTCGTACCATCGCTATGGGTTCTTCAGATGGTCTGCGTCGTGGCCTTGAGGTTGTTAACTCTGGATCACCAATTACTGTTCCGGTTGGGGAAAAAACCCTTGGCCGTATTATGAACGTATTGGGTGAGCCAGTGGATGAAGCGGGTCCTATCGGTGAAGAAGATCGCTATGTGATCCACCGTGAAGCTCCTTCATATGAAGATCAGTCAAGCTCCACTGAACTTTTAGAGACTGGTATCAAGGTTATTGACCTTGTATGTCCATTCGCTAAGGGTGGTAAAGTTGGTCTGTTTGGTGGTGCTGGTGTTGGTAAGACCGTCAACATGATGGAACTTATTAACAACATCGCAAAAGCACACTCTGGTTTATCAGTTTTTGCCGGTGTAGGTGAGCGTACTCGTGAGGGTAACGATTTCTACTACGAGATGGAAGATTCTGGCGTTCTCGATAAAGTGGCCATGGTATATGGTCAGATGAACGAGCCTCCAGGAAACCGTCTACGTGTGGCACTGACTGGTCTGACTATGGCCGAGAAGTTCCGTGACGAAGGTAAAGATGTTCTTTTCTTCGTTGATAACATCTATCGTTACACCTTGGCGGGTACTGAAGTATCTGCACTGCTAGGCCGTATGCCATCAGCAGTAGGTTACCAGCCAACATTGGCTGAAGAGATGGGTGTACTTCAGGAGCGTATTACATCGACTAAGACAGGGTCTATTACCTCTGTTCAAGCCGTATACGTACCTGCGGATGACTTAACGGATCCGTCACCAGCAACAACCTTCGCTCACTTAGATGCGACTGTTGTATTGTCACGTAACATTGCTTCTCTGGGTATCTACCCAGCGGTTGACCCATTGGATTCGACTTCACGTCAGCTGGATCCACAGGTTGTTGGCCAAGAGCATTATGATGTTGCTACTGGTGTACAGACTCAGCTACAACGCTATAAAGAGCTTAAAGATATCATTGCGATACTTGGTATGGATGAATTATCAGATGATGATAAGACAACTGTATTCCGTGCTCGTAAGATTGAAAAATATCTTTCACAGCCTTTCTTCGTTGCAGAAGTATTCACCGGTTCTCCAGGTAAGTACGTTTCTCTTAAAGACACCATTCGTGGCTTTAAGGGTATTCTAGATGGTGAGTTCGATCACCTTCCAGAGCAAGCGTTCTACATGGTTGGTTCTATCGACGAAGCCGTTGAGAAAGCTAACAAAAAATAACTAGGTGTTCTGTACCTGTGTGAAAGCATTGGTGTAGAGTAATAGTTTAAGGAGAACGGATGGCAGCCATGACAGTACAACTTGATATAGTAAGTGCAGAAAGTCGCATATATTCAGGCCTTGTAGCACACCTACAAGTAACCGGTTCAGAAGGTGATCTAGGTGTTATGCCTGGTCACGCGCCACTACTGACACATATCAAACCTGGCATGGCACGCATCGTCAAGCAAGATGGAAGTGAAGAGGTGTTTTATCTTTCGGGTGGTATCCTGGAAGTTCAACCTTTTTCTGTTTCAGTATTGGCTGACGTCGTATTGCGTGCCGATGAGATTGACGAGCAAGCAGCTGTAGAAGCTAAGCGTCGTGCAGAAACCGCTCTTGCGGATGCTGGCGCCGACTTTAACTACGCAGCAGCAGCAATTGAGTTAGCTCAGGCTATCGCTCAATTACGCGTTGTCGAAACCATCAAGAAGAACATTGCCAGATAAGGTCATTGTTTGATGAAAAAAGGCGCCTAATGGCGCCTTTTTTGTTTTTAAAGAAGTTGCGAGAAATCTAGGAACTAGGACCTAGGCGCTCGAACCTCGAACCCTCTTCGCTTTTCCCCGCTTTTCCGTTAAAATCAGCGCACAAATTAGACCTCTTCATAGAATTTCAGCAGCTTTTAGCTCAAGGATAACTCCATGGCATTGAACGTAGTGATTTTGGCCGCAGGCAAGGGAACCCGCATGCGCTCGGAACTACCTAAAGTTTTACACCCTATCGCCCATAAAAGTATGGTGCAGCATGTGATCGACACGGCTCATAGTGTTGGTAGTGATGCTATTCAGTTGGTGTATGGCTACGGTGCGGAAAAGCTGCAGAGTGTGTTGGGTGAGCAGCAACTTAATTGGGTTCTGCAGGCTGAACAGTTAGGAACCGGCCATGCGGTAGCTCAGGCAAATGATAATATTGGCGACGATGATACTGTCTTGATCCTCTATGGTGATGTGCCCCTTATTCAGGCTTCGACATTAGAGGCTCTGCTTGCCGCAAGAGAAGATAATGGCTTGGCAATATTAACGGTAAACTTAGCTAACCCTATGGGCTATGGTCGTATAGTTCGTGAGGCAAATAAGGTCGTCGGTATCGTCGAGCAGAAAGATGCCAGTGCAGAGCAGCTTGCTATCAATGAGATCAATACAGGCATAATGGCGGCACCCGGTAAGCAACTCAAAGCCTGGCTTGGTCAGTTATCATCAGATAACGCCCAAGGCGAGTATTATCTTACCGATATCGTTGCTATGGCCCATAAAGATGGCGTTGAGATCACGACGGCTCAGCCTGAATCGGCTATTGAAGTTGAGGGGGCTAACAACCGGGTTCAGCTGGCTCAGCTTGAGCGTGCATATCAGGCTCGCGCAGCAGAGAAGCTGATGCTCGAAGGTGCGAATCTCAGAGACCCTGCAAGGCTGGATATTCGTGGCGACGTCACCGTCGGCATGGATGTGATGATAGATATCAACGTCATCATTCAGGGTAAGGTCACCATAGGTAATAATGTGACTATCGGCGCCGGTGCAATTCTTATCGATTGTGAGATTGGGGATAATGCCGAGATCAAGCCTTACTCAATCGTTGAGAATGCCAAATTGGGTGTTGAGGCCAGTGCCGGACCTTTTGCACGTCTTCGTCCGGGCGCCGAGCTAAAGCGTGATGCCCATATCGGTAACTTCGTAGAGATGAAGAAAGCTGTGTTGGGTGAGGGCTCGAAGGCGGGTCATCTGGCCTATATTGGTGATGCGCAGATTGGTTGCGGCGTTAATATTGGTGCAGGTACCATTACCTGTAACTATGATGGCGCTAACAAGCACCTTACCGTTATCGAAGATAATGTATTCGTGGGTAGTGATACTCAACTTGTGGCTCCTGTTACTATTGGAAAGGGGGCGACACTCGGTGCTGGCTCGACCATTACCAGTAATGTAGCCGAAGGCGAGCTGGTTATTACCCGGGTTAAACAGCGTCACCTGACTGGCTGGGCAAGACCGGTTAAGAAACCTAAAAGCTAAGCCGTGATACATACATCGAAGCGACCCGAACGGGTCGCTTTTTTGTTTTAACTACGCAGAAAATCCTACCTGGAAAGTCGTCGATAGACCTCGCTTTTGAGCTGATAAATTTATTAATTTAGCACTCGGTCACTTACTTTTGTAAATTTCCGTAAAGAAACTTAAATAAAAACGATTCTCATTTATATTGCGTTCAACATTTGTTTGGTATCCATTTTTGAGGTTGGCCATGTCGTTCAAGAGATCATTTAAGTATTCATCTATCAGTGTCGCGGTTCTGTCTGCACTTGCAACCATTCCCGCTATTGCCGAGGAGCTAACTGGTGAGCCGGGTATCGCTAATATTGAGCGCATTAGTGTCACTGGTCGTAACTTCAATGATTACAAGGTTGGCAGCGCTTCGGGTGCGATGCGTGGTGATATCAGCCTTATGGATACCCCACAATCTGTGACTGTCATTCCTGATTTTGTGACCGATGAGCAGCTGGCAACGAACCTTTCTGAAGTCTTAGTGAATGATTCCAGTGTTACCGGTGGCAGTGAGAAGTGGAACCGGCAGGTGTTTAGCATTCGTGGTTTCGAGCTCTCTTCTGGTTCCGGTTATCTGATTAATGGCCAGCAGCAGTGGTCTCACTATGTGCAGCCGATTGAAACACTGCAACAGGTGGAAGTACTCAAGGGTCCATCGAGCATGTTGTATGGTCAATCTGGCCCCGGTGGTTTGATCAACATGGTCACCAAGAAACCGACTTATGACACTATGTTTGAACTCGGCTTCGATACCGATGAACATGGCTCTACTCGTTATCAGCTTGATGCCGGTGGCAGCCTGAATGAAGATCAAACGATCCGCTACCGTACCGTGTTGGTTAAACAGGACACACAATACTGGAGAGAATACCAGGACGGGTCCAACCAGGAGCGTGATCGCTGGTTAGGTTATCTGAATCTTGAATTTGATATCACCGACGACCTGTTACTGTCGCTTAAGTATGACCATACCCAAGACAAAACCGGTATCGACCGTGGCGGTTGGTTAGACAGCAGTGGAGAGCTTATCGGTGGCAACGACATTATCTGGGATCAGCCTTGGGCGTTTACCGACAATACCATCAGTAACATGGGCGTCGATCTGACTTATCACATCAATGATGATTGGAAGGTGAAAGCGGGCTATAACGATCAGCAGTTTAATCGTCAGCGTCTAGACTCTTCACCATCGATGATCAGCAGCTCAGATGACCCAATGACAAATGGTTACTATGTGAGTCCTTTCGACCGTTATGATGATTGGCAGCATAAGACCAGTTATGTCGACTTCGTCGGTAACTTCTCGACCGGTGGCTTAGAGCATCAGTTCCTGCTCGGCGCTAACATGCTGGATTACTACTATGGTCAGTTAAAGGACTCAGGTGAGAAGAAGCAACTCGTTATGCCTGGTCAGCCGTTGCCTAAGCCTGATCTCGATTACAACCGTGATGAGACACTATATGAGAGTGAGTATAAGCACTACGGCTTCTATATTCAGGATTTAATCTCTATCAATGACCAGTGGCAGGTACTTGCCGGCGTGCGTTATGACGAGCAGAAGAAAGAGGGCGCGGGTAATAATAGCTACGCCGTCTCGCCGAAGTTTGGTGTTATCTACTCACCAGCCGCTAACGGTAGCATCTACGTCAACTACTCTAAGAGCTTCACGCCTCAGGGCATAGTCAACGATGAAGATGATGTAAATAACAAGATGAACCTTGACCCTGAATATGGTGAGCAATATGAGATTGGTACTAAGTGGGAACTCTTCGATGGCAGCCTACTGCTAACCGGTGCCGTATTCGATATTACAGTTTCAAACGTCACAGTTACTGAAGATCTAACCACGCCTATCGGTGATGACACTAAAATCACCACCCAAGGTGGAGAGCAGCGTCATAAAGGTTTCGAGATGGGCGCTCAGGGCCAGGTGAGTGAGAAGTGGTTTATGACTGGCTCAATGATGTATCTTGACGCTCAGTATGAAACCGGTGCTAACGACAGAGATAATTTAGACGGCATGACACCTGTCGATGCTCCAGAGTGGTCGGCTAACGTGTGGACCCGTTACGAGATGACCGACGACTTAGCGCTGAACTTCGGTGCCATCTATGTGGGTGAGCGATTCGCTAATACCGATAACACTATCTCGAAAGATAGCTACGTGCGTTTCGATATGGGCGCAGCCTATAGCATGGATGTGATGGGCAGCGATGTGAGTGTTCGCCTGAACATTAAGAACCTGTTCGATGTCGATTACCTGGCCGGTGGTACAACTACCGATGTTACAGTAGGTGAAGGACGTCACTTCGGCTTAGCATTGGAAGCTAAGTTTTAAGCCCGAACCTAAGATTTAAAGAAGCGGTAAAAATGGGTTAAAGAGAATAGCGAAAGCCTCTATCTTGGATAGAGGCTTTTTTTTGCCTGAATTTTATACCTGATTTAACATTTCAGAGGGGCAAAACTGGTAAAAAAGTTTCGTTTCACTATAATGCACCTTTCGAAACGAAACTTAGTTGAAAGGTTTTATGAACAAACGTAATACTCAACAGCGTCGCCATAGCATTATTAGCCTATTGACCGAGCAAGGTGAGGTGAGTGTTGACGAGTTATCCTTACGTTTCGAAACCTCTGAAGTCACCATTCGTAAAGATCTCAGTGCATTAGAGAAAACCGGGCTGCTGTTGCGTCGATATGGCGGCGCGGTGGCGATACCCGATGAGGTCACTCAACAATTCACCGCTAGGATCGCACCCAATAAGTTATCTATTGCCCAGGCTGCAGCTAAGCTGATTAACGATCATAATCGAATCATCATAGATAGCGGCAGCACCACATCGGGATTAGTCCGGGAGCTTAATGGTAAGAATGGCTTGGTGGTGATGACCAATTCATTGCAGCTGGCTAATGCTATCCATGAGCTTGAGAATGAACCGACATTATTGATGACCGGTGGCACCTGGGATCCTCATTCTGAGTCATTTCAGGGGCAGATAGCCGAGCAGGTATTGCGTTCCTATAACTTTGACCAACTCTTTATTGGTGCAGATGGCATAGACCTTGAGCGCGGCACAACCACCTTCAATGAACTTACCGGACTGAGTAAGGTGATGGCAGAGGTTTCCCGTGAGGTCGTGGTCATGCTCGAGTCAGAAAAACTGGGCAGGCGAATTCCCAACTTAGAGTTGGCCTGGAGCAATATCAGCGTGTTGGTAACCGATGAAAACTTACCAGCCGAGGCTGTTGAAACAATTTCAAACCATGGGGTGCAGGTGATCCTGGCACCTCATGTAAGTTAATCAAATTCAATTTTAATTTTAACTCTTATTTTAACTCTTGTTTTAGAGAGGTTAGGTAATCAATATGTGTGGAATCGTTGGCGCTGTTGCGCAAAGAGATGTAGCTGAAATCTTAGTAGAAGGACTTAAGCGCCTCGAGTACCGAGGATATGATTCGGCTGGTGTAGCGCTCATTCAGGATGGTACGCTCAGCAGTACTCGCCGTGTAGGTAAAGTTCAGGAACTTTCGGCTGCTTTAGATGCTGCGCCATTAGCCGGTGGTACAGGTATTGCTCATACCCGCTGGGCCACCCACGGTGAGCCGAGTGAGCGTAATGCTCACCCACACCAGTCTGAGGGTGATATTGCCGTCGTACATAACGGTATTATCGAAAATCACAATAAGCTACGGGAAATGCTTAAGGGTTTAGGTTATACCTTTGCATCAGATACCGATACCGAGGTTATCTGTCACTTAGTGCACCATGAGCTTAAGTCTAACGATAACTTACTTGCAGCCGTTCAAGCGACGGTAAAGCAGTTAGAGGGGGCCTATGGCACCGTGGTTATCGATCGTCGTGATAGCGAACGTATGATCGTTGCCCGCAGCGGTAGCCCGCTGGTTATCGGTTATGGTTTGGGTGAGAACTTTGTCGCTTCCGATCAGCTTGCTCTTCTGCCGGTTACCCGCTCTTTTGCATTCCTGGAAGAGGGAGATGTAGCCGAGGTGATGCGCCGTGAAGTTAATATCTTCGATGTTGACGATAATGCTGTCGAGCGTGAGGTCAAAGAGTCGGAAGTCACCCATGACGCGGGTGATAAAGGTGAATACCGTCACTATATGCTGAAAGAGATCTACGAGCAGCCACGTGCAATCGCACACACGTTGGAAGGTCGTATTGCCGCTGGCACCGTATTGGATTCAGCATTTGGTGAAAACGCCGCCGAGTTCCTGAAAGATATTAAACATGTACAGATCATCGCCTGTGGTACCAGTTATCATGCGGGTATGGCTGCACGCTACTGGTTAGAAGACTGGGCCGGTGTCTCTTGTAATGTAGAGATCGCATCTGAGTTTCGTTACCGTAAGTCGCACCTGTTCCCGAATAGCTTACTCGTGACTATTTCACAGTCCGGTGAAACCGCCGATACCTTAGCGGCACTTCGTCTGGCTAAAGAGATGGGCTACAAGGCCACTATGACCATCTGTAATGCGCCGGGTTCATCTTTAGTGCGCGAATCAGATATGGCCTACATGATGAAAGCGGGCGCCGAAATTGGTGTAGCTTCGACTAAAGCGTTCACCGTACAGCTTGCTGGCCTGTTGATGTTGACCGCCGTTGTCGGTCGTCATAATGGCATGTCTGCCGATATGCAGGCGAAGATCACCCAAAGTCTGCAATCTATGCCAGCTAAAGTTGAGCAGGCACTGGGGCTGGATGACGCCATTGCCGAGCTTGCCGAAGATTTTGCCGATAAACATCATGCGCTATTTCTGGGCCGTGGCGATCAATATCCTATTGCGATGGAAGGGGCGTTGAAGCTTAAAGAGATCTCTTACATTCATGCCGAGGCCTATGCATCTGGTGAGCTTAAGCATGGACCGCTCGCGTTAATCGATGCCGATATGCCAGTGATCGTGGTTGCGCCAAACAATGAGCTGTTAGAGAAGCTAAAATCCAACGTAGAAGAGGTACGTGCCCGTGGTGGCTTGATGTATGTCTTCGCCGATGTCGATGCTGAGTTTGAGTCAGATGACACCATGAAGGTCATCCCTGTGCCTCACTGCGATGAGTTTATGGCGGCGCTTATCTACACTATCCCAATGCAGTTATTGTCATACCATGTGGCCTTAATCAAAGGTACAGACGTGGATCAGCCTCGTAACCTGGCTAAGTCTGTTACTGTAGAGTAAGCCTCAATCGTTAAGCAAGAATAGTAAAGCCCCTGCTGGATAGAATCTAACAGGGGCTTTTATTTTAATTGCCTTGGTTGAACGTGATAAAGGGAGGTGCGCGCATAGCAGGAGACTAGTGCCAATGATGTAGAGCGAGATACCTCAGTACGTGCCATCAATCGTTACCTACGGGAAATTAAAGCCAACCAGGCATCGATGACCTAGTTGACCTAATCGCTAAGTTATTTAATGACAGAGCTACTTAATAAGATGTTTGCTAAGCTGTAAAACCTCAATTGCAGTTTTTCCTAAGGTGTACCTACCGGAAATCGCATACTGATGGTTATATTTTTCTAACCAGGTTCGTAAACTTTCATTGAATATATCGAGTGAAGTGACTTTGTTCTTTTTCAAGAATGGTTCATAAAACTCGTTATAAGCCAGATGTTGGAACTGTGAAGCCATACCGTTTACTACTGGGCCGTTATAGGCTCTCATTTGGATGTGGTTTATGTCGAGTTCAGTCATTGCTTCCTGAAAGGGAACACTATTCTTACCTGAGAATTCAGCTCCCCTATCAGTCAGAATGCTATTGATATGAATATTGCTCTCTCTGTACCAAGGAATAACTGCCCCCAGTAAAAAGTCTGCCGCTACAGTGGAGTCATTGCTTGTAGAAATAACGGCGTGTGCGTATTGGCTGTAAGCATCAATAAAAGTGTGCTGGTATACCGGGCCAAGACCGTTAATCTCTGCAATTTTAAATGTATCCTGAACACAGACATCGCCAGGGAACTTGCAGTCTAATGTTGATTCATTTTGTTCCAGTTTATAGAGCTGTTCCATGTCGTGTTGAGCCTTGAAGCTCAGATGGTTTTGCTGTCTCAATCGACTGTTTAGTGCGAGTAATCTGTTTTTCTTGGTTTCTAAGTTATGTCTTAGCCATATTGTTCTCACCCCGCTGGCTGAGATGACACAACCTCTGGCCGTTAGAATTTCTGCGGCTTTAGCCTGGCCATAATTAGGGTAATCGAGTGCAATTTCGATAACTTGGTCTTCTATTTCCTGAGACACTCGATTCTTTAATGCCGGCTTCTTTCTCGATAAATTAATTAATCCCCGCTCACCGGCTTCTTCATATTGTTTTTTAAAGCGGTAATAACTGTCGCGACTATATCCCATAATATCGCAAGCTTTGCTGATGCTATTGAGTTCTTTAGCAAGTTGAAGCAGTGCAAGTTTACTGCGGATTTCGTTACTGTTCTGGGTCATAACTTCTCTATTCCATCGAAAAATATGTGCAGCTTTGGTTATTCTATCAAAAAAGCTCATTCGAGGTGTAGCTAGCTATCTGACCAAAGTCTCGTCTCAACAGAATATTTGTTCTTTTGGGCGGATATCCTTTATCTGATTTGAGATTATATTGCTATATCAGCTCGTCATAAAAGCAATTAGGTTGTGAGGAGAGAAGTCAGACTCATTAATGCGGCTTTATCTACTTCTTTTATCTATCGGCTATTTTCGATATTCATTAAGCGGCAACTTTAAGTGAGGCGTCTGGTGAAGAGTGACTTTGAATTCTCTGCCATACCTTCTCATGGAAATAGAAAACCACGGTATTGACGGCGGGTTCGATGAGGGCAATGGCACCACCGATTACGACGCTACCAGTCAGTAGATAAGTAACAGTGAATGCGACGCTAAAATGTAGTATTGCAAAGGTGATTGTTTTAGTCATGATGAGCCCCGTTATCGAATGCGACCAAATGATAACTATTCTCATCTTGGTTTGGTAGTGGGATTATTAGATTTGTTTAATCGATATGTTCAATTGAAAGCTACTTTTAGTTATAAAGCCGTCAGCTTTAATGTCTGGTAATAAAAAACTAACGGCTTTATTCAAGTAAGCTATTTAAACTAGCCTAAGGTGTGGATATTTGGGGTCATCATTGGGATCAATAGTGCCATGGGAAATCAGAGAAATCCTGATCTCGCTTCTCAAGGAAGGAATCCCGCCCCTCTTGTGCTTCGTCGGTGCCGTAGGCAAGTCGGGTGGCTTCACCGGCAAACAGCTGCTGACCAACAAGACCATCATCGGGTAGGTTAAAGCCGTACTTAAGCATACGCATTGCCGTGGGAGATTTTGAGTTGATCTCTCTGGCCCAGTTTAGGGCTTCGGTTTCAAGTTCCGCATGAGGAATTGAACGGTTTACCATACCCATGTCGAACGCTTCATCGGCAGAGTAGTTAAATCCAAGGAAGAAAATTTCTCGAGCGCGTTTCTGTCCAACCATTTTTGCAAGGTAAGCACTGCCATAACCGGAATCGAAACTACCTACATCGGGATCGGTCTGCTTAAAGATTGCATGTTCTTTAGATGCTAAAGTGAGGTCACAGACGACGTGTAGGCTGTGGCCACCACCAACGGCCCAACCGGGAACAACCGCAATAACGACTTTCGGCATAAATCGAATTAAACGTTGTACTTCGAGTATGTGAAGACGCCCCATGCGGGCTAGGTCAGGTGTACCCTGTTCGGCGCCTTCATATTTATAGCCATCTTTGCCACGAATACGTTGATCGCCGCCGGCACAAAATGCCCAGCCACCATCTTTTGCCGATGGACCATTACCGGTTAACAGTACACAACCTACATCTGACCATTGTCTTGCATGGTTTAATGCTGTGTATAGTTCATCAACTGTTTTGGGGCGGAAGGAGTTTCTACACTCTGGGCGGTTTATCGCGATACGTACAGTGCCTTGATCTTTGGCTCTGTGGTAGGTGATATCTTCAAAATCAAACCCGGAAACTTGATCCCATAGTGTGGGATCAAAAATGTCTGAAACCTGCTGACTCATGATATTTAGCCTTAATACCCAAATTTTGATTGAGCAAAGGCTAGGCCGAAACTTAACTCAGGTCAATCGTCAGTTTCTATAAATGTCTGGCTATATGACTAGAATATTAAATTTGTTGAAAACTACTTTAGCCTGTCACAAATAAAAAAGAGGTTATCTTTATTGAAACTATCATGCTGTTTCGTTTTGCCACTACAGTAGTCATCTTTGAACTCTTGCAGGGTATACTCTGATGCAAGTATATCGTCCAAAGCTTTTAGTTCTCGTTCAGACATGCGCTGGCCAATCTCTTTTTTCAGATGGGCTAGCCTGTTATCTACCCTAATTATTTTAGTACCCGTTAATGAGTCTAATTTCCGCTCGATTTTTTGTAGTAGCTCATCTGATTTCGCAATCGGCTCATCGAGCTTATTGGTCTCAGTTGCTACGTAATATAACAACCCAGCTCCTAATCCTAATATGATCCAGCCTCTCATATTTTTAACCCAACTTTGATGAATAAAATGTAATATAACAGGTATAATAAGCTAATTTTCGTGCAATATTAAAGCGGTAAGGTTACAAAGATGAGCACAGAGTCTGAAAAAAAGGATTATTCGAAGGCTAAACGAATCAAGATCCATCAACCTGATGCAAATAAGGCTGACCGATTTAACCCACGTAATCGAATATATGTTCGAGCCGTCGATGGGCTTTGGAGTCAGCTTCGAAGACGATTAGGTTGGGTCGCCATGCTCTTTTTTCTTATCTTACCCTGGATCCCCTGGGGTGACCGCCAAGCCGTTTGGTTTAATCTGGGCGAGCAGAAGTTTCATATTTTCGGTTTGACCATTTGGCCTCAGGATCTAACGCTATTAGCTGCGCTTTTAATGATAGCCGCCTTTGGCTTATTCTTTATTACGACTTACCTTGGTAGGGTGTGGTGTGGTTACACTTGTCCTCAAACGGTTTGGACGTTTATTTTCATCTGGTTTGAAGAGAAGCTCGAAGGGGCCCGTAATAAGCGGATTAAATTGGATCAGATGCCCTGGAGTTTCAATAAACTTTGGCGAAAAACGGCAAAACACGCATCCTGGCTATTCATTTCATTATTAACGGGAATGACGTTTGTCTCCTACTTTGTGCCTACCAGTGAAGTATATCGTGATGTATTTACTTTAAGCGCGAGCGGCGGGATCTACTTTTGGGTCGTACTCTTTACTCTCGCTACTTATGGTAATGCGGGCTGGATGAGGGAGATCATGTGTATTCATATGTGCCCCTATGCACGGTTCCAGGCTGCGATGTTCGATAAAAATACCTTTATTGTTGGCTATGATAATAAGCGAGGTGAAACACGAGGGCCAAGATCACGTAAAGCCGATCCTAAAGAGATGGGGCTGGGTGATTGTATCGATTGCGACCTTTGTGTGCAGGTATGTCCCACCGGCATCGATATTCGAAACGGCTTACAGTATGAATGTATTAACTGTGGTGCCTGTATCGATGCCTGCGATACGACCATGGAACGTATGGGGTACGATAAAGGACTCATCGCTTACACCACCGAAAATAAACTCGATGGAATAAAACAGAAAGTGCTTAGACCAAAGCTGGTTGGTTATGGTGTAGTTCTGACTGTTATGATCGTAATATTTGTCTATGCAAGCGCAACCATAGCGCCTGTACGCATCGATGTTATTCGGGATAGAAACCAGTTATTCAGAGAGAATAATGAGGGTTTGATTGAAAATACTTTCACATTGAAGATTCTCAATAAGACTGAATCTGCTCATGACTATATACTGGCTGTAGAAGGTTTACCTGAGTCTCAATGGTATGGGTTACAACGAGTTCATATCGCAGGGGGTGAGGTGTTAACTCTGCCTATTAGTATTGCGGTTGATCCGGTAGAGCTGTCAAGATCTATGACTAAAATTGATTTCAGGGTGACTGCAGTGAATGCTGATACAAACAATGGGGATGTGATCGAGGCAAAACAGGAGTCACGCTTCTTTAGTCAGTAGCCAACGGTTAGTTTTGAATAGATAAGAGTATAAAAGGGGGCGTTTAGCCCCTTTTGGGTATCTTAAGCACATATTTCGTATCTTAAGTCGCCGTATCGATTGATAAAGCTGCACTCAGGGCTTTTAATGTGATTTTCTTTCAAAAAGCTCTTGTGCTCCAAGCCCACATCCCTATAATGCGCATCCACTGACACGGCACAGCAGGCCATCTAGACTAACGCTTAGAGATTAGACATAGTCGCTAAGCTAGATAGAACGGGACTTGCAGCGTGTTAGAGAGTTTAACTCCTTTGGAATTAGACTCTGGTGACAAACGCTTTAAGAGCTTCGGGTTTTGGTTTGATTTCACGAGAGTGATTAAGAAATCATCGCTTGGGAAACTTCTTAAAATAAGCGCTTGACGCCAATCACGGGAAGTGTAGAATACACCTCCTCAAGCCAACGACCTAGCGTCTGACGGCAGCATCTGAAAGATTGATGCTAACGCTCTTTAACAAATTGAAACAAGAAATCTGTGTGGACACTCACAGGTGTTGAGTTATTCGAAATTGCCTCTTTGAGGCAATCAAAAATTTTACTCAATGTAAGATGAGTGTTCATAGCAATATGTACAAACGTTTTTAAGATTCTTCCGAGTCTTTTAAACGAAATCAGAATTCATTGAGCCGAAGTCATTTTCGAAAGAGAGTGCTTCAACAAAACTTTAATTGAAGAGTTTGATCATGGCTCAGATTGAACGCTGGCGGCAGGCCTAACACATGCAAGTCGAGCGGAAACGGAGATAGCTTGCTATCAGACGTCGAGCGGCGGACGGGTGAGTAATGCCTAGATATCTGCCTAGTCGTGGGGGATAACAGTTGGAAACGACTGCTAATACCGCATACGCCCTACGGGGGAAAGGAGGGGACCTTCGGGCCTTTCGCGATTAGATGAGTCTAGGTGGGATTAGCTAGTAGGTGAGGTAATGGCTCACCTAGGCGACGATCCCTAGCTGTTCTGAGAGGATGATCAGCCACACTGGGACTGAGACACGGCCCAGACTCCTACGGGAGGCAGCAGTGGGGAATATTGCACAATGGGCGAAAGCCTGATGCAGCCATGCCGCGTGTGTGAAGAAGGCCTTCGGGTTGTAAAGCACTTTCAGCGAGGAGGAAAGGTTGTGTGTTAATAGCACATAGCTGTGACGTTACTCGCAGAAGAAGCACCGGCTAACTTCGTGCCAGCAGCCGCGGTAATACGAGGGGTGCAAGCGTTAATCGGAATTACTGGGCGTAAAGCGTACGCAGGCGGTTTGTTAAGCCAGATGTGAAAGCCCCGGGCTCAACCTGGGAATTGCATTTGGAACTGGCGAACTAGAGTCTTGTAGAGGGGGGTAGAATTTCAGGTGTAGCGGTGAAATGCGTAGAGATCTGAAGGAATACCGGTGGCGAAGGCGGCCCCCTGGACAAAGACTGACGCTCATGTACGAAAGCGTGGGGAGCAAACAGGATTAGATACCCTGGTAGTCCACGCCGTAAACGATGTCTACTCGGAGTTTGGTAACTTAGTTACTGGGCTCCCAAGCTAACGCATTAAGTAGACCGCCTGGGGAGTACGGCCGCAAGGTTAAAACTCAAATGAATTGACGGGGGCCCGCACAAGCGGTGGAGCATGTGGTTTAATTCGATGCAACGCGAAGAACCTTACCTACTCTTGACATCCAGAGAATTCGCTAGAGATAGCTTAGTGCCTTCGGGAGCTCTGAGACAGGTGCTGCATGGCTGTCGTCAGCTCGTGTTGTGAAATGTTGGGTTAAGTCCCGCAACGAGCGCAACCCTTATCCTTATTTGCCAGCACGTAATGGTGGGAACTTTAGGGAGACTGCCGGTGATAAACCGGAGGAAGGTGGGGACGACGTCAAGTCATCATGGCCCTTACGAGTAGGGCTACACACGTGCTACAATGGTCGGTACAGAGGGTCGCAAAGCCGCGAGGTGGAGCTAATCCCACAAAGCCGGTCGTAGTCCGGATCGGAGTCTGCAACTCGACTCCGTGAAGTCGGAATCGCTAGTAATCGTAGATCAGAATGCTACGGTGAATACGTTCCCGGGCCTTGTACACACCGCCCGTCACACCATGGGAGTGGGCTGCACCAGAAGTAGATAGCTTAACCTTTCGGGGAGGGCGTTTACCACGGTGTGGTTCATGACTGGGGTGAAGTCGTAACAAGGTAGCCCTAGGGGAACCTGGGGCTGGATCACCTCCTTACCTATACGACTAACTTAATGTTTGTTGAGTGTTCACACAGATAACTTGTTCTTGTTAGAGCGAGTGGCACGCCTTTACGGTGATGCTTGTTCTTTAAAAATTTGGAAAGCTGATAGTGTTAATGTGAAAGGGACAATGATGAACTTATTCGTAAGTGACTTATTGTTAATAGCATTAATGCGAAAATAAATAATTGAGTTCTCAAACACTTAAATCAAGTGCCGAACGATTTACCTTTGGGTAATGAGTTCAAGAGTATTCTTTTGGCGAAAGTAAACACCATTAGTTGCGATACAACCACTGAGCTACCCGCTCGGTAAGGTGTGTTTCTTAGGAAACTCATTTGGGTTGTATGGTTAAGTGACTAAGCGTATACGGTGGATGCCTTGGCAGTCAGAGGCGATGAAGGACGTAGTAACTTGCGAAAAGCGTTGGCGAGCTAGTAACAAGCATTTGAGCTAACGATGTCCGAATGGGGAAACCCACTCACATAAGTGAGTATCACAACATGAATACATAGTGTTGTGAGGCAAACCCGGGGAACTGAAACATCTAAGTACCCGGAGGAAAAGAAATCAACCGAGATTCCCCTAGTAGCGGCGAGCGAACGGGGATTAGCCCTTAAGCGTAGAGGGTGTTAGTGGAATGTGTTGGAAAGCACAGCGGCACAGGGTGATAGCCCCGTACATGAAAACTAACTTTACGTGAAAACGAGTAGGACGGGACACGTGACATCTTGTCTGAACATGGGGGGACCATCCTCCAAGGCTAAATACTCCTGACTGACCGATAGTGAACCAGTACCGTGAGGGAAAGGCGAAAAGAACCCCTGTGAGGGGAGTGAAATAGAACCTGAAACCGTATACGTACAAGCAGTGGGAGCGGTTCTTGAGACCGTGACTGCGTACCTTTTGTATAATGGGTCAGCGACTTACATTTTGTAGCGAGGTTAAGCGAATAGCGGAGCCGTAGGGAAACCGAGTGTTAACTGCGCGTTTAGTTGCAAGGTGTAGACCCGAAACCCGGTGATCTATCCATGGGCAGGTTGAAGGTTGAGTAACATCAACTGGAGGACCGAACCGACTTATGTTGAAAAATGAGCGGATGACTTGTGGATGGGGGTGAAAGGCCAATCAAACCGGGAGATATCTGGTTCTCCTCGAAAGCTATTTAGGTAGCGCCTCGTACGAATACCATTGGGGGTAGAGCACTGTTAAGGCTAGGGGGTCATCCCGACTTACCAACCCTTTGCAAACTCCGAATACCAATGAGTACTATACGGGAGACACACGGCGGGTGCTAACGTCCGTCGTGAAAAGGGAAACAACCCAGACCATCAGCTAAGGTCCCAAAGTTATTGCTAAGTGGGAAACGATGTGGGAAGGCTTAGACAGCTAGGATGTTGGCTTAGAAGCAGCCATCATTTAAAGAAAGCGTAATAGCTCACTAGTCGAGTCGGCCTGCGCGGAAGATTTAACGGGGCTAAGCAATACACCGAAGCTATGGGTTTGCCAGTTTACTGGCAAGCGGTAGAGGAGCGTTCTGTAAGCCGTTGAAGGCGAAGGGGTAACCCACGCTGGAGGTATCAGAAGTGCGAATGCTGACATGAGTAACGATAAAGGGAGTGAAAAACTCCCTCGCCGAAAGACCAAGGGTTCCTGTCCAATGTTAATCAGGGCAGGGTGAGTCGACCCCTAAGGCGAGGCCGAAAGGCGTAGTCGATGGGAAACGGGTTAATATTCCCGTACTTCTGCTAACTGCGATGGAGAGACGGAGAAGGCTAGGCTAGCGCGGCGTTGGTTGTCCGCGTTTAAGGCTGTAGGCTGTGTACTTAGGCAAATCCGGGTACACGCATTAAATTGCAAAGCTGAGAGTTGATGACGAGGTCCTAAGGGACTGAAGTAGTTGATGCCATGCTTCCAGGAAAATCTTCTAAGCTTCAGGTTAGTAGGAATCGTACCCCAAACCGACACAGGTGGTTGGGTAGAGAATACCAAGGCGCTTGAGAGAACTCGGCTGAAGGAACTAGGCAAAATGGTACCGTAACTTCGGGAGAAGGTACGCTCCCGACGGTGATGAGACTTGCTCTCTAAGCTGTTGGGAGTCGCAGATACCAGGTGGCTGCAACTGTTTATCAAAAACACAGTACTGTGCAAACTCGCAAGAGGAAGTATACGGTATGACGCCTGCCCGGTGCCGGAAGGTTAATTGATTGGGTTATCTTCGGAGAAGCTCATGATCGAAGCCCCGGTAAACGGCGGCCGTAACTATAACGGTCCTAAGGTAGCGAAATTCCTTGTCGGGTAAGTTCCGACCTGCACGAATGGCGTAATGATGGCCACGCTGTCTCCAGCCGAGACTCAGTGAAGTTGAAATTGCGGTGAAGATGCCGTATACCCGCGGCTAGACGGAAAGACCCCGTGCACCTTTACTATAGCTTGGCACTGAACATTGAACCTACATGTGTAGGATAGGTGGGAGACTTTGAAGATGGGACGCTAGTTCTGTTGGAGTCAACCTTGAAATACCACCCTTGTAGTTTTGATGTTCTAACTTAGGCCCCTGAATCGGGGTTAAGGACAGTGCCTGGTGGGTAGTTTGACTGGGGCGGTCTCCTCCCAAAGAGTAACGGAGGAGCACGAAGGTTGGCTAAGTACGGTCGGACATCGTACGGTTAGTGCAATGGCATAAGCCAGCTTAACTGCGAGACATACACGTCGAGCAGGTACGAAAGTAGGTCATAGTGATCCGGTGGTTCTGAATGGAAGGGCCATCGCTCAACGGATAAAAGGTACGCCGGGGATAACAGGCTGATACCGCCCAAGAGTTCATATCGACGGCGGTGTTTGGCACCTCGATGTCGGCTCATCACATCCTGGGGCTGAAGTCGGTCCCAAGGGTATGGCTGTTCGCCATTTAAAGTGGTACGCGAGCTGGGTTCAGAACGTCGTGAGACAGTTCGGTCCCTATCTGCCGTGGGCGTTGGATGATTGAAGGAAGCTGCTCCTAGTACGAGAGGACCGGAGTGGACGAACCGCTGGTGTTCGGGTTGTTATGCCAATAGCATTGCCCGGTAGCTACGTTCGGAATCGATAACCGCTGAAAGCATCTAAGCGGGAAGCGAGTCCTAAGATGAGTCATCCCTAGGAATTTAATTCCTCTAAAGAGCCGTTCGAGACTAGGACGTTGATAGGCAGGGTGTGTAAGCGTTGTGAGGCGTTGAGCTAACCTGTACTAATGACTCGTGAGGCTTAACCATACAACCCAGATGGGTTTTATGAGTAGCTATAGTGATTACTTCATAAGCACAAAAGAATACGAACTTGATTTTAGTGTGACTCAACTTATTTAAGAGCTATTTAGAAGATTCTAGATAGACAGCTTTCTAAATTTTACCAAATTAGTCTGGAAACCATAGCATTGTGGCCCCACCTGATCCCATCCCGAACTCAGAAGTGAAACGCAATCGCGCCGATGGTAGTGTGGGGTCTCCCCATGTGAGAGTAGGTCATTTCCAGGCGCCTAATACACGAAAAAGCCCTAGCAGAAAACGCTAGGGCTTTTTTCGTATATACGCTCCGCGAAAGCATCTACTTCACATGCAGTCCACAGCTGCTAACGCAGTGTGGGCCCCTCAGTTCGGCGACTACGTCACCTCTCGCTACAAAGCAGCTGAATGCTTCGCATCCAAGGCACTACTTTTTCGCCCCCATGTAAGAGGCCTTCGGCGTATTCCATTTATCTCATAGGGTGAGGAGCCTGTGCTCATCAAGCAACGCTTTATACAGGCTCTGGCGGAGGCTTCCTGCGTTATTCTAATCCACAGCTGACCATGACAGGTGCCTTGCTTGGTTTTGCAGCGGACTTTTCCACTTATGCAGGCATGAATGCCACATTGGTTTATAAAGAGCCGACGTCGCGCCGATAACAGCTCCTTCAATATCCACACTTCCACCATCTGATGTTTAGGATTTCCAAATGCCTCGATGCATGGTTGCCATACGACATGAAAGCTTCGCGGCTAAAGCTCGCTCCAACGTGGGGAATGGGTGTCATTGGATTGTGTAGGACCGGCTTTAGCCGGGAATCGGTCATTTCGTCATATAAGCTTCGCGGCTAAAGCGCGCTCCTACGTGGGGAATGGGTATCATTGGATTGTGTAGGGCCGGCTTTAGCCTGGAAGAAGATATTAAATAAGCCTTGCCCCTTTTTTTGCAAACCTCTTCGCGGCTAAAGCACGCTCCTACGTAGAGGCTAGCTGCTTTCCGTACACTTCTTCTTTGAACAAGATCTACACCACCAAAATTAAAAATGTTTCTTGTACTGCAAAGCCAGGTGTATTCTTCCATGGATAGAAGTTGCAGAGCTTTTTTTGGGGAGGAGCAGAGAACTAGAAGGGCTAACTTCAGGCCGTTGCGCCTTTATAGGGCCTGTTCATTTGATGCTTTAACCACTGTGTACGTACAGCTGCTCAGTGCTTGGTTGCATAAAACTCTCAATTGGTTGGTTTTTAAGCATAAGTTTAGGTGGGATATCATTTGGGTATGGCCAATTTTTGAAGTGGATACTCTAGTAAAAATGGCGGCAGCCTAAGCTGGTTGTGGGTAACCTTGTGCGTAATCGGTGCGTAAGCTGTTTCTAAGTGGTCATTTGATAAAAACATTCATTTTTCAGTAATTAGCGCTTGTGCTCTGCCTAAAACTCCCTATAATTCGCTCCCACTGACACGGCACAGCAGGCCAACTAGACTAACGCTTAGAGATTAGAAATAGTCGTTAAGCTAGATAGTACGGGACTTGCAGCAGTGTTAGAGATTAGATTTTCAATAGAAACTCTAATCAGGTGAAAAGCGGTTTAAGTGGTTCACTGATGTGCCTTACATACGAGAGTGTATAAGAAATCATCGCTTGAAAAACTTCTTAAAATAAGCGCTTGACGCCAACCACGGAGAGTGTAGAATACGCCTCCTCAAGCCAACGACCTAGCGTCTAACGGCGATATCTGAAAGATTGATATCATTGCTCTTTAACAAGTTGAAACAAGAAATCTGTGTGGACACTCACAGGTGTTGAGTTATTCGAAACTACTTCTCACGAAGTAGTCAAAAAATTTACTCAATGTAAGATGAGTGTTCATAGCAATATGTACAAACGTTTTTAAGATTCTTCCGAGTCTTTTAAACGAAATCAGAATTCATTGAGCCGAAGTCATTTTCGAAAGAGAGTGCTTCAACAAAACTTTAATTGAAGAGTTTGATCATGGCTCAGATTGAACGCTGGCGGCAGGCCTAACACATGCAAGTCGAGCGGAAACGGAGATAGCTTGCTATCAGACGTCGAGCGGCGGACGGGTGAGTAATGCCTAGATATCTGCCTAGTCGTGGGGGATAACAGTTGGAAACGACTGCTAATACCGCATACGCCCTACGGGGGAAAGGAGGGGACCTTCGGGCCTTTCGCGATTAGATGAGTCTAGGTGGGATTAGCTAGTAGGTGAGGTAATGGCTCACCTAGGCGACGATCCCTAGCTGTTCTGAGAGGATGATCAGCCACACTGGGACTGAGACACGGCCCAGACTCCTACGGGAGGCAGCAGTGGGGAATATTGCACAATGGGCGAAAGCCTGATGCAGCCATGCCGCGTGTGTGAAGAAGGCCTTCGGGTTGTAAAGCACTTTCAGCGAGGAGGAAAGGTAGGTAGTTAATAACTGCTTGCTGTGACGTTACTCGCAGAAGAAGCACCGGCTAACTTCGTGCCAGCAGCCGCGGTAATACGAGGGGTGCAAGCGTTAATCGGAATTACTGGGCGTAAAGCGTACGCAGGCGGTTTGTTAAGCCAGATGTGAAAGCCCCGGGCTCAACCTGGGAATTGCATTTGGAACTGGCAAACTAGAGTCTTGTAGAGGGGGGTAGAATTTCAGGTGTAGCGGTGAAATGCGTAGAGATCTGAAGGAATACCGGTGGCGAAGGCGGCCCCCTGGACAAAGACTGACGCTCATGTACGAAAGCGTGGGGAGCAAACAGGATTAGATACCCTGGTAGTCCACGCCGTAAACGATGTCTACTCGGAGTTTGGTAACTTAGTTACTGGGCTCCCAAGCTAACGCATTAAGTAGACCGCCTGGGGAGTACGGCCGCAAGGTTAAAACTCAAATGAATTGACGGGGGCCCGCACAAGCGGTGGAGCATGTGGTTTAATTCGATGCAACGCGAAGAACCTTACCTACTCTTGACATCCAGAGAATTCGCTAGAGATAGCTTAGTGCCTTCGGGAGCTCTGAGACAGGTGCTGCATGGCTGTCGTCAGCTCGTGTTGTGAAATGTTGGGTTAAGTCCCGCAACGAGCGCAACCCTTATCCTTATTTGCCAGCACGTAATGGTGGGAACTTTAGGGAGACTGCCGGTGATAAACCGGAGGAAGGTGGGGACGACGTCAAGTCATCATGGCCCTTACGAGTAGGGCTACACACGTGCTACAATGGTCGGTACAGAGGGTCGCAAAGCCGCGAGGTGGAGCTAATCCCACAAAGCCGGTCGTAGTCCGGATCGGAGTCTGCAACTCGACTCCGTGAAGTCGGAATCGCTAGTAATCGTAGATCAGAATGCTACGGTGAATACGTTCCCGGGCCTTGTACACACCGCCCGTCACACCATGGGAGTGGGCTGCACCAGAAGTAGATAGCTTAACCTTTCGGGGAGGGCGTTTACCACGGTGTGGTTCATGACTGGGGTGAAGTCGTAACAAGGTAGCCCTAGGGGAACCTGGGGCTGGATCACCTCCTTACCTATACGACTAACTTAATGTTTGTTGAGTGTTCACACAGATAACTTGTTCTTGTTAGAGCGAGTGGCATACCTAGACGGTAATGCTTGTTCTTTAAAAATTTGGAAAGCTGATAGTGTTAATGTGAAAGGGACTATTGTGGAAGATATCTCGTAAGGGATAACAACTGCTTTAGTTAATAGCATTAATGCGAAAATAAATAATTGAGTTCTCAAACACTTAAAATCAAGTGCCCGAACGATTTACCTTAATTGGTAATGAGTTCATGAGTATTCTTTTGGCGAAAGTAAACACCATTAGTTGCAATGCAACACAGATGAAACTCATTTGGGTTGTATGGTTAAGTGACTAAGCGTATACGGTGGATGCCTTGGCAGTCAGAGGCGATGAAGGACGTAGTAACTTGCGAAAAGCGTTGGCGAGCTAGTAACAAGCATTTGAGCTAACGATGTCCGAATGGGGAAACCCACTCACATAAGTGAGTATCACATACTGAATACATAGGTATGTGAGGCAAACCCGGGGAACTGAAACATCTAAGTACCCGGAGGAAAAGAAATCAACCGAGATTCCCCTAGTAGCGGCGAGCGAACGGGGATTAGCCCTTAAGCGTAGAGGGTGTTAGTGGAATGTGTTGGAAAGCACAGCGGCACAGGGTGATAGCCCCGTACATGAAAACTAACTTTACGTGAAAACGAGTAGGACGGGACACGTGACATCTTGTCTGAACATGGGGGGACCATCCTCCAAGGCTAAATACTCCTGACTGACCGATAGTGAACCAGTACCGTGAGGGAAAGGCGAAAAGAACCCCTGTGAGGGGAGTGAAATAGAACCTGAAACCGTATACGTACAAGCAGTGGGAGCGGTTCTTGAGACCGTGACTGCGTACCTTTTGTATAATGGGTCAGCGACTTACATTTTGTAGCGAGGTTAAGCGAATAGCGGAGCCGTAGGGAAACCGAGTGTTAACTGCGCGTTTAGTTGCAAGGTGTAGACCCGAAACCCGGTGATCTATCCATGGGCAGGTTGAAGGTTGAGTAACATCAACTGGAGGACCGAACCGACTTATGTTGAAAAATGAGCGGATGACTTGTGGATGGGGGTGAAAGGCCAATCAAACCGGGAGATATCTGGTTCTCCTCGAAAGCTATTTAGGTAGCGCCTCGTACGAATACCATTGGGGGTAGAGCACTGTTAAGGCTAGGGGGTCATCCCGACTTACCAACCCTTTGCAAACTCCGAATACCAATGAGTACTATACGGGAGACACACGGCGGGTGCTAACGTCCGTCGTGAAAAGGGAAACAACCCAGACCATCAGCTAAGGTCCCAAAGTTATTGCTAAGTGGGAAACGATGTGGGAAGGCTTAGACAGCTAGGATGTTGGCTTAGAAGCAGCCATCATTTAAAGAAAGCGTAATAGCTCACTAGTCGAGTCGGCCTGCGCGGAAGATTTAACGGGGCTAAGCAATACACCGAAGCTATGGGTTTGCTAGTTTACTAGCAAGCGGTAGAGGAGCGTTCTGTAAGCCGTTGAAGGCGAAGGGGTAACCCACGCTGGAGGTATCAGAAGTGCGAATGCTGACATGAGTAACGATAAAGGGAGTGAAAAACTCCCTCGCCGAAAGACCAAGGGTTCCTGTCCAATGTTAATCAGGGCAGGGTGAGTCGACCCCTAAGGCGAGGCCGAAAGGCGTAGTCGATGGGAAACGGGTTAATATTCCCGTACTTCTGCTAACTGCGATGGAGAGACGGAGAAGGCTAGGCTAGCGCGGCGTTGGTTGTCCGCGTTTAAGACTGTAGGCTGTTCACTTAGGCAAATCCGGGTGAACATTAAGGCTGAGAGTTGATGACGAGGTCCTAAGGGACTGAAGTAGTTGATGCCATGCTTCCAGGAAAATCTTCTAAGCTTCAGGTTAGCAGGAATCGTACCCCAAACCGACACAGGTGGTTGGGTAGAGAATACCAAGGCGCTTGAGAGAACTCGGCTGAAGGAACTAGGCAAAATGGTACCGTAACTTCGGGAGAAGGTACGCTCCCGACGGTGATGAGACTTGCTCTCTAAGCTGTTGGGAGTCGCAGATACCAGGTGGCTGCAACTGTTTATCAAAAACACAGTACTGTGCAAACTCGCAAGAGGAAGTATACGGTATGACGCCTGCCCGGTGCCGGAAGGTTAATTGATTGGGTTATCTTCGGAGAAGCTCATGATCGAAGCCCCGGTAAACGGCGGCCGTAACTATAACGGTCCTAAGGTAGCGAAATTCCTTGTCGGGTAAGTTCCGACCTGCACGAATGGCGTAATGATGGCCACGCTGTCTCCAGCCGAGACTCAGTGAAGTTGAAATTGCGGTGAAGATGCCGTATACCCGCGGCTAGACGGAAAGACCCCGTGCACCTTTACTATAGCTTGGCACTGAACATTGAACCTACATGTGTAGGATAGGTGGGAGACTTTGAAGATGGGACGCTAGTTCTGTTGGAGTCAACCTTGAAATACCACCCTTGTAGCTTTGATGTTCTAACTCAGGTCCCTGAATCGGGATTGAGGACAGTGCCTGGTGGGTAGTTTGACTGGGGCGGTCTCCTCCCAAAGAGTAACGGAGGAGCACGAAGGTTGGCTAAGTACGGTCGGACATCGTACGGTTAGTGCAATGGCATAAGCCAGCTTAACTGCGAGACATACACGTCGAGCAGGTACGAAAGTAGGTCATAGTGATCCGGTGGTTCTGAATGGAAGGGCCATCGCTCAACGGATAAAAGGTACGCCGGGGATAACAGGCTGATACCGCCCAAGAGTTCATATCGACGGCGGTGTTTGGCACCTCGATGTCGGCTCATCACATCCTGGGGCTGAAGTCGGTCCCAAGGGTATGGCTGTTCGCCATTTAAAGTGGTACGCGAGCTGGGTTCAGAACGTCGTGAGACAGTTCGGTCCCTATCTGCCGTGGGCGTTGGATGATTGAAGGAAGCTGCTCCTAGTACGAGAGGACCGGAGTGGACGAACCGCTGGTGTTCGGGTTGTTATGCCAATAGCATTGCCCGGTAGCTACGTTCGGAATCGATAACCGCTGAAAGCATCTAAGCGGGAAGCGAGTCCTAAGATGAGTCATCCCTAGGAATTTAATTCCTCTAAAGAGCCGTTCGAGACTAGGACGTTGATAGGCAGGGTGTGTAAGCGTTGTGAGGCGTTGAGCTAACCTGTACTAATGACTCGTGAGGCTTAACCATACAACCCATATGGGTTTTGTATAAAGCTAGTGTGATTACTTCAAAAGAATACAGTACTTGATTTTAGTGTGACTCAACTTATTTAAGAGCTATTTAGAAGATTCTAGATAGACAGCTTTCTAAATTTTACCAAATTAGTCTGGAAACCATAGCATTGTGGCCCCACCTGATCCCATCCCGAACTCAGAAGTGAAACGCAATCGCGCCGATGGTAGTGTGGGGTCTCCCCATGTGAGAGTAGGTCATTTCCAGGCGCCTATTTAGTTTTCAATTTCTCATTGAATGAGTAGTGAAAACGAGTCTCCTAGCCCTGACAAGTTAGCGACTTAAAAAGAATTTAGCATTATGCGTAAGCACTTTGCTAAAGGAGCGGTAGTTCAGTTGGTTAGAATACCGGCCTGTCACGCCGGGGGTCGCGGGTTCGAGTCCCGTCCGCTCCGCCAACACAAAGACGAAAGCCTCTACAGAAATGTAGAGGCTTTTTTCGTTTAGCCTTAGCTAGAGTAACGACAAGAATATTTAGTGAAATGCGTAAGCACTTTGCTAAAGGATTGATAGTTCAGTTGGTTAGCCTCTTTGTGAATAGAAAGCGGCCTGTCTCGCGTGCCGAAGGCACACGGGTTCGAGTCCCGTCCGCTCCGCCAACACAAAGACGAAAGCCTCTACAGAAATGTAGAGGCTTTTTTCGTTTAGCCTTAGCTAGAGTAACGACAAGAATATTTAGTGAAATGCGTAAGCACTTTGCTAAAGGATTGATAGTTCAGTTGGTTAGCCTCTTTGTGAATAGAAAGCGGCCTGTCTCGCGTGCCGAAGGCACACGGGTTCTAGTCCCGCCCGCTCCGCCAACACAAAGACGAAAGCCTCTGCACTTCTTATTGAAAAGAATGCAGAGGCTTTTTTCGTTTAGCCTTAGCTAGAGTAACGACAAGAATATTTAGTGAAATGCGTAAGCACTTTGCTAAAGGATTGATAGTTCAGTTGGTTAGCCTCTTTGTGAATAGAAAGCGGCCTGTCTCGCGTGCCGAAGGCACACGGGTTCGAGTCCCGCCCGCTCCGCCAACACAAAGACGAAAGCCTCTACAGAAATGTAGAGGCTTTTTTCGTTTAGCCTTAGCTAGAGTAGCGACAAGAATATTTAGTGAAATGCGTAAGCACTTTGCTAAAGGATTGATAGTTCAGTTGGTTAGCCTCTTTATGAATAGAAAGCGGCCTGTCTCACGTGCCGAAGGCACATTCGAGTCCCGTCCGCTCCGCCAACATTACGATAAGCCCTAACAGCAATGTTAGGGCTTTTTCGTATTTGAAATTTATGGAATAAAAAGATACGAGCAGAGCAGTCACTCTTGACCATCCATGGTCTGTGTTATATTGAGCTCTTAGGGCTCTATCTCTGCTCTGCCCTATCTGGAAGCAAGCTAATTTAGTATTTATTTCTATTCTAATTCATGCATTTAAAATGTTTAATTAAGCTAGTGAGTTTTGCTTCTAGTTTCATACCTATAAAAGAGTATAATGTTCTTTTATAGGAGTGGTTTTATGGATTGTCGTCTTGGCTGTGGAGCGTGTTGTATCGCCCCCTCAATAACTAGCCCTATTCCAGGTATGCCTGAAGGAAAGGCCGCTGGTGAACGTTGTGTTCAGTTATCCGAAGACAATCTGTGCAAAATCTTTGGCAGCAAGGAACGTCCGGATGTATGTAGCTCTTTTTCTGCTACTTTTGACGTCTGTGGTAATAGCAACAATGAAGCGCTTAGGCTGATTGCTTTTTTAGAGTCACAAACCAGCTAAATGAAATTTGAGTAGGTGAATCATGCAGTTAACTCGTTATACAGACTTTGGTATTCGCACCTTAATGTATCTGGCCATTCAACCGGATAGAGAAGAGTTGTTTCGCATCTCTGAAATCACTGAAGTATTTGAGCTGTCGCCTAATCATGTCTCCAAGATAGTTCATCATCTGGGTAAGCTTGGATATCTTGAAACTATTCGCGGTAAGAGTGGTGGTTTTCGTTTAGGTATGTCGCCTAAAGATATCAATGTGGGTAAGTTAGTGCGTGTACTGGAGAACTCTTTAGCTCCAATCGACTGCAGTAAGCCATATTGCCGCTTTACGCCATCTTGTCAGCTCAAAGGCGTGCTTGCCGATGCAGTAGCCGCGTATTTAGCCGTTATCGACGCGTATACGTTGGAGGATATAGTCAGTAATAAAGATGAGCTCAAGCAGTTACTACCAGAGCTTTCTATTCCGGTATTGCAAATAGCGTAATCTGAGATTTTATCATGTGCCAGACGAAATCTTCTCGTTTGGCATTCTTTATTAGATAAGATATATACGGCTACTTCAGCCGTATAGCAGAGTCTCCTCCCTTCTTTTCTTTATTTGCCAGCTTGTATGGTAATAAAGATGATGTCTTAACCAGCTCGATACCTGCCTTATCCAACCTGTGAAGATTACGTTTTAAAAATTTGATTGTTTCAGGGTAAGGGTGCGCTATAGCGACTGCCTGACCTTGCTTATGAGCCAGTGATATCAGATGTTCGAATCGTTCTTCCAGTGCTGACTGTGACACGTCATTATCTAAAAAAACTTGCCGCCTGAGTAGAGGGATCCCCAGTTGTTCAGCCTTATTGCTGGCCTTTGTGAAACGGGTTGTCATGCTGTCTACGAAATAGAGCTCTCTCTGTTTGAGACTCTCCATTACCCACAGCATCGGCTCGTCCAGTTGGGTCAGTAAGCTTCCCATATGATTGTTAGCCCCTTTTGCATAAGGAATGTTGTCGAATGCCTTCTCCAGCGTATGTTTTAATTCAGCCTCGTCCATCGTATTCGTTAGTCCACCTGGCCCCATAGTTTTACCATTTAACGCCTGCATAGGAAGGTGCAACATGATTTCGTGCCCCATATTATGGGCTTTCTTGGCAACTTCGGAACCTAAAGGGGTATGAGGAAGAACTGAAAAGGTGACTGTATTTGGTAAAGACAGTACGGCTTCATCGGATTGACGATAACCGATATCGTCAATAATGATCGCGACTTGAGATGCTTCTGCGTAACCACCTGAAAAACATGCAATAAATAAAACTAAAAGAAAGCGCACAAATATTATTATCTTTTTATACCTTAACGGTATTTATGTATTGGTTTTAATCCATGTGATTGCAGAATCAAGAATCAGATCATCCCTGATTTCATCATGAACCATATTTTTGTCGATTATAGGCACACTTTCACCGATTGTTACAGTTTCTGCTTCAAGTTTTATATCCGGTTCGATTCCTTTGGTGTTGATATCGTGGCCCTTTGGTGTCGTATATTTTGCTATTGTTAGCTTGATGGCATTTCCCTCTACCAGGGTTGGGATCAAACTTTGGACCGTGCCTTTGCCAAAGCTGGTTTCGCCTATAAGTGTTGCTCTGTCGTTTTCTTGTAAGGCTGCGGCGAGAACCTCGGAAGCGGAAGCCGAGCCCTTGTTGATCAGAACTATCATGGGAACCGATGAAAGCATAGTTTGGGGTGAGGCAAAGTAATCGGAGTTCGCATCAAAGAATCGCCCTTCAGTTGAGACTATTCGTCCTTTGGCGATGAAGATATCGGCAATTTTGATGGCTTGGTCTAGCAGGCCGCCGGGGTTGTTCCTTAGGTCCAATATTATGCCTTTAAGCCCAATAGGTTGCCACTGAGTCAGCTGCCCGATCATCTCCTCGGTAGAGTTATCTTGAAAGCTTGCGAGCCTTATATAGCCAATCTTGTCTTCGTAGAGCTTTGCTGTAACTGACTGTACGGAAATAATGCTTGGAACGAGTGTGACTTCAAATACTGAATTCATATTGGAATGAGTCAACGCGAGATTTATCGATTGGTTGTTCTGGCTGTGGTGTTTTATCTCTTTAAGTAATGTGTCCAGCTGCTCCGGGTTAACCTTTTTATTGTTAAGCTTAACTATCTGATCGCCAGCTCTGATCCCTGCAAGCTCAGCAGGTGAACTTGGAAAGGGGGTTATTATCGTGATCTTGTCGTCTTCGGCCGCGATTTCAATGCCAAATCCGAAGTATTCTCCCTTGTTAGCATCCCTGATATTAGAAAATGCCTGTTTATCCAGAAAACCAGAATAGGGATCTAATTTGTCAAAAATCCCCTCAATTGCAGCAGAGATTAACTCATCCTGAGTCAGTTCTTTCACGTAATAAGTTTCTATGGTATCGATAACATCGAGTAACAACGGATAGTTGAGGCGAGGGTGATACTGATCTGCATTTTCCTGACCGGATAAGGTCACTGATAGGCCGAGCGCTAAGCCTAAAAGAGTGCATGTGATATAACGAATAAACTGTGACATGGCGGCCCCTGTATTTGAGGGCTTATGTCACTCCTAGCGTTTACAATATCTCGCTGGATCGACCGCTTGCCCTTTATGCCTTACCTCAAAGTATAGGCCAGCCTCAGTCTGTCCACCCGAACGTCCGACGAGTGCAATCGTTTCCCCTTTGTTTACAGTGTCTCCGGCATTCTTTAAAAGTGTTTGGGCATGACCATATAAGCTCATATACCCCTTGCCGTGATCGACAACTAACACCATACCAAAACCTCTTAACCAATCGGCATAAATGATTTTACCGGCAGCGATGGAGGATACTTGTTGTCCTTCAGGGGCTGCAAGGGTTACCCCTTTCCATTTGACCTGGCCGGAACGCTTGCTGCCAAACCCGGATCTTATGCGTCCCTTAGTCGGCCATTTGAGTTTATTTTTACTCTTTAGCCCTTCCATGCTGGGACTGTTGTTTGTGGCTAATAAGGCTTGTTCCACGATGCGCTTGAGGCTCGCCTCCTCAATTTGCAGCTGTTCAAGCTTGGCACCACGGCTATTGACCGTTCTTTGGAGCTGGGTAAGCGTGCTCTGGCGTTGACTCTGTTCAAGGCTGAGCTGTTTAGAGTGCTGTTGTTGATTGAGGACTAACTTATTGAGTTTATTTTTCTGCTTTACCTGTTTGTCTTGTATCTCATCGAGCTCCGACATAGTGCCCTGAAGTTCATTGATGGACTTCATACGAGCATTATTCAGGTATTGATAGTAGGCAAGGAGGCGTTCAATGGTTGCTGGACTCTGCTGATTTAGCAGCATCTTACTGTAATCGTGATTACCTGCTAAGTATGCACTCGCCAGCTGGTTAGAAAGTGTATCTTGTTGAGTTTGTTTCAATGCATCCAATTTATCTTGGCGTTGCTTTAGTGTATGCAGACTTTTATCTGTTTCGGCTAACGCGACTTTGGTTTCATTAACTTTTCGAGCTGCTGTAGCAATCGCTTTTTCATCTTTTTTTAGCAGAGAGATGAGCTGTTCACGCTGTTTGTTGGTGTCTTGGAGTGCAGACTCTTGTTTACTTATCTGAGATTGAAGTGATTTCAGATCGGATTGACGTTGCTGCAGATCAGATGCCTGAACATAAGATGAAAGTATGATAAAGCCAGCAATAATGCTGGCTTTAATAAAAAAGCGAATATTCACTAGTTAAGAGTTACTCATCGAGTTTAATTATTGAGCGTCCAGTCATCTCTGACGGCACTTCTTCTCCCATCAAGGTTAACATGGTTGGGGCAAGATCGCTTAATCGTCCATCATTTTCTATGCTGCCGTTACGTCCGACATAGATTAACGGGACTAATTCACTGGTATGAGCCGTGTGTGCCTGACCCGTCTGTTCATCGGTCATCTGCTCGGCATTACCATGATCGGCTGTGATTAAGCATTCACCATCAACTTTTGCTAGTGCATCGACTACACGGCCGATACAAGTATCCACGGCTTCACAGGCTTTAACTGCCGCATCGAAGCTACCGGTATGGCCAACCATATCGCCATTAGGGTAGTTACAGATAATGACATCATATTTTGTTGACTCGATCGCCTCAACCAACTTGTCGGTTAACTCTGCAGAGCTCATCTCTGGCTGAAGGTCGTAGGTAGCCACTTTTGGTGATTGTATTAATATTCGATCTTCACCTTTAAATGGCTCTTCCTTCCCGCCGTTAAAGAAGAAGGTCACATGAGCGTACTTTTCAGTTTCAGAAATACGAAGCTGAGTCTTATCGCTGTCTTGAAGCGCTTCACCTAAGGTATTAACCAAATTTGTCGATGGGTAGGCGATGGCGGCTTTAATGTCGGCGGCGTACTCAGTCAGCATGACAAAATGAGCTTTTGGCGTAACGTTACGCTCGAAGCCGTCGAAGTCAGCATCAACAAAACTGCGAGTGATTTGACGGGCTCTGTCTGCGCGGAAGTTCATAAAGATCAGCGCATCGCCATCTGCTAGCTGAGCACTATCTCCTTGAGCGTCAAGGATGGCAGAGCTGCCGACGAACTCATCATTTTCGTCACGAGCATAGGCTGCCTCGAGTGCTTCTACGGCGTTAGAGTACTGATGTAATGACTTACCTTCGGTAATAAGCTCGTAGGCTTGAGACACACGATCCCAGCGGTTATCACGATCCATTGCATAGTAACGGCCTATGACCGAGGCGACGCGACCAGTGCCTAATGTAGTAAACAGATCATCAAAATGAGCTAAGCTGCCCTTCGCACTACGGGGAGGAGTGTCACGTCCATCGAGAAATGCATGCAGGTAAACCTGCTTGGCTCCACGTGCTACAGCGAGTCGACACATGGCTTCAATGTGGCTTTCGTGACTATGTACACCACCCGGGGAAAGTAGCCCCATAATGTGTACAGCACCTTGGTTAGCGATGGCCTTATCTATGGACTCGACTAAGGCCTGATTTTTATCAAATTCACCATCTTCAATCGCTTTACCAATACGGGTAAGTTCTTGATAGACAATGCGACCTGAGCCGATATTGATATGACCAACTTCTGAGTTGCCCATCTGACCATCGGGTAAACCGACATCTAAGCCAGAGCCGGAAATCAAGCTGTTTGGATATTGGGCGTTGAGTCGATCCAATACTGGAGTGTTAGCGTGGTATACCGCATTTTTTTGCGTGTTTTCACGGTAACCCCAGCCATCGAGGATCAGCAATGCCAAGGGGCGTTTGCGTGTAGTCATGGTGGTACCTTTAAGTTTAAAAGAATAAAGTTTAAAAATTTAATTGGCTAAATATTACTACGTAACCCGTAGTTGAAAAAGAAATTTACCTCGATTGCGTTAAGCGTTTTTTATGAGATCTTGATACTTGTCCGCATTCTAGGGTGTTTTGTGGACTAACAACTTGCTGCAATCTACTACTGCGATGGTATACTCTGTGCCCTAATTTTAGTTTCAGCCCCCAGAAGTAGGCATTTTACCATGCAAGAATATATTGAATTTTTGAAAGCTAACCCTATGTTGAGCTTAGCTTGGATTGGTCTATTTGTTGGCCTAATCGTCAGTGTTTTCAAATCTAGTTTCTCTAAAGTGTCTACAGTTGATCATCAACAAGCCACTTTGCTGATAAACAAGCAAGATGCGAAAGTGATCGATGTAAGGGAGAAAGCGGAGTTCAAAAAAGGTCATATTATTGATGCTTTAAATATTCCGTTATCAGAAATTAAAAATAATCAACTTTCGGCCCTTGAAAAGTCTAAAGCCAGTCCCATTATAATGGTATGCAACGCGGGAATGGTTTCATCTCAAGCAGCACAATTGATGGTTAAGGCAGGCTTCGAATCTGTTCATAACCTTAAAGGTGGAATGGGTGACTGGCAGTCAAATAATTTGCCGGTATCTAAGAGTAAGAAGTAACGAGTACCGCCGAATATTGCTTTTTGAAGATGTTTTTGATTAGAGTGTCTTCTCTTAACAAATTACTCAGGGCATTTAAGAGTCAGGTTATAAAACCGTTTTACATGCCTTTTTATATTGAAATAACTAAAACCTGGGATGGTGGCTGAGCGCATAAGCCTCAAGTAACAAAAGCCCTAAAGATTGGTTTCAATTTTGAAGCCCAATAACTTGGATAGGTAGGAAATTATGGCTGAAGTAGCAAACAACGAACAACAAGAACCACAGTTCAACATTCAACGTGTTTACACGAAAGATATCTCTTTCGAAACGCCAAACAGCCCTGCAGTGTTCCAGAAAGAGTGGAATCCAGAAGTTAAGCTAGATCTTGATACTCGTAGCGCTAAGCTTGCTGACAACGTATTTGAAGTTGTATTGTCTCTGACAGTAACAGCTAAAAACGGTGAAGAAACTGCTTTCCTATGTGAAGTTCAGCAAGCTGGTATCTTCGCTATCAATGGTCTTACAGAGCAGCAACTTGCTCACTCTCTAGGTGCATACTGCCCTAACATCCTTTTCCCATATGCTCGTGAAACTGTAGGCAGCTTAGTTGGACGTGGTACTTTCCCACAACTAAACCTAGCTCCAGTAAACTTTGATGCATTGTTCGCTCAATATGTTAACCAGCGTCAAGAAGGTGCAGAAGAAGCTGCTCAAACTGAAGAAGCAAGCGCTTAATAAGTCATTAAGTAGCAATTCAAAGGTATCTGTTCAGTAGTTCTTTCTGCTGCTCAGATAGCGGCCATTTCATTCGAATGCTAAGCTCGAATGAAATGGCAATATGTGATGAGTAGTTATATGAAAAACACTGCCGACATTACGGTACTGGGGGCGGGGTCTTATGGCACCGCCCTTGCTATTTCTCTAGCCAGTAACGGACATAGAACACTTCTTTGGGGGCATGAGCCCGAGCACATTGCGAACCTAAAGAAAGACAAGTGTAACAATGAGTTTTTGCCCGGTATTGCACTCCCCGACCTTCTCATTCCGGAAGCTGATTTAGCGACTGCGCTCGCGGCATCTAATAATGTGTTGGTCGTCGTTCCCAGCCATGTATTTGGTTCGGTTCTATCGCAAGCTAAGCCGCTACTGCGTGATGATGCTCGAATTATCTGGGCAACCAAGGGGCTTGAACCCGAAACCGGACGTCTTCTCCAGGAAGTCGCCCGGGATATTCTAGGTGAGCACTATCCACTCGCCGTATTATCCGGACCCACTTTTGCCAAAGAGCTTGCCGCTGGTTTGCCTACCGCAATTTCAATTGCCGGCACCGACGTGAACTTTATCAAAGACTTGGTCGAGTTGCTTCACAGTCCTAAACGTCTACGTGTTTATGAAAATGATGACTTTACCGGATTACAATTAGGTGGTGCGGTTAAGAATGTGATTGCTATCAGTGCGGGAATGTCAGACGGAATCGGATTCGGGGCTAATGCAAGAACGGCTCTGATCACCCGTGGATTGGTCGAACTGACACGTCTAGGCGAAGCTATTGGTGCTCAAGGTGCAACCTTTATGGGGATGGCCGGACTCGGCGATCTCGTTCTGACCTGTACCGATAACCAATCTCGTAACCGTCGTTTCGGATTAGCGTTGGGGAAAGGCCTCGATGTTGAAACCGCACAACAAGAGATTGGTCAGGTAGTTGAAGGTTATCGTAATACCAAAGAAGTTTACACATTAGCTAAACGCCTTGGTGTTGAGATGCCAATTACCGAACAGGTCTACAAAGTGCTTTATCAGGGGGGGACTCCTCATGAAGCGGCTAAAGCCTTGTTAGGGCGTGATCAGAAGTCTGAAACTCCAGACAGCTAAGGTCATCGCCATTCATGGCTAAGATGGAATCGTTGCAGCGATAAAAAGATTCCATGTACAGATAAGGGTGCTAAAATAGCGCCCTTTTTTATGGCTGTTTTTTGGCCGATTGTCGTTTAGGAGTGAGTGAGTGAAACATCATGATGTCATCATTATCGGTGCGGGGGCTGCGGGTCTTATGTGCGCAGCAACGGCGGGCTATCGTGGCCGTGATGTATTAGTTCTCGACAATGCTAAACAGGCTGGACGTAAGATACTGATCAGTGGTGGGGGGCGTTGTAACTTCACCAACCAAAAAGTTGAACCGAATAATTTTATCTGTAGTAACGCTCACTTCGTCAAATCTGCCCTGGCCAGATATCGAAGCAGTGACTTTATAGAGCTCGTCGAGCGCCATGGTATCGAATACCACGAACGGGATCATGGTCAGCTGTTCTGTAATGACTCGGCTAAAGAGATAGTGACCATGCTCCTGACTGAATGCGAGTGGGCGGGAGTTCAGATCAAATTACGCACCGTAATTAATGAGATTGGTCAAAATGAACAGGGGCAGTTCGAGCTGATCACAGACAAAGAGCACTACACATGTGACTCTCTCGTCATGGCTACCGGTGGACTCTCAATGCCGAAGCTCGGGGCAAGTCCATATGGCTATCATATTGCTCAGCAGTTTGGCTTAAAGCTGCTACCTACTCATGCAGGCTTGGTGCCTTTTACCTGGCATAGTGAACAAAAACAGAAGTTCGAACCCCTGTCCGGTATCGCCGTTCCCAGTACTATCACAGCTAAAGATGGCACTCAGTTTAGTGAGGCGCTGCTGTTCACCCACAGAGGCTTATCCGGCCCGGCTATTTTGCAGATCTCCAACTTCTGGAAGGCGGGGGAAACGATTAGTATCAACTTGCTGCCGGGTGTCGATGCCAGAGCCGCAATAGAGCTGGTGTTAGCCAACCATCCTAAACAGAGTCTGCGTAACACATTAAGCCATTGGTTACCTAAGCGTCTGGTTGAAGCCCTGTTTGATGAAACGCTGCTCAACAAGGCGATGAATCAGTTGATCCACAGTGAAGTCGACCAGCTTGCTGTCGAGCTTGAGTCTTGGGAAGTTCTCATGAACGGTACGGAAGGTTACCGGACCGCCGAAGTAACACTTGGCGGCGTGGATACCGACGAGCTGTCGTCGAAAACCATGGAAGCTAAATCCGTATCCGGCCTCTACTTTATCGGTGAGGTCATGGACGTTAGCGGTTGGCTGGGCGGTTTCAACTTCCAGTGGGCCTGGTCATCGGGCGTTGCAGCCGGACAAGCGGTTTAATTACTTTGCTAAAACCTTTACTCATCCTCTTGTCTATATTGTTGTTGAGTGCCTGTGGGAGTCTTCCTCCCGAACCAGATACTAAAGCGTCGAATCAGTTAGAACGTCAGCTAATGGCATTTCATCAAGAGTGGCGCGGTACACCATATCGACTGGGGGGAATGAACAAACGAGGCGTCGATTGCTCCGGTTTCGTCTATCTGGCCTATAAAGAGTTGTTGGGACAAGCGATACCCAGAACCACTTCTGAGCAATTACATTCGGGTGCAAAAGTGTCCAAGGACAGGCTCAATGCGGGCGATCTGGTGTTCTTTAAAACCGGTTGGACTACACGTCATGTGGGCATCTATTTGAGTGATTCTAAATTCCTGCATGCATCGACGAGTCAAGGGGTGATGATCTCGACACTGGAAAATAGCTACTGGAAACGAAAATATTGGTTATCCAGACGTTTATAACTCAGCTGGTTTTTATCTATTAAATACCGGATTAGCTCCCACTTTCAATACGCTTAAAGTTATAATAGGCATTAATTATGCTAGTTTAGACTCAACTAATATCCTCCGCTTCGATGCCGTATTGTGAATGAGCATCAGTAGAGGGATCTGCTTATTCGATAGGACTGAAGATGACTAAAGCAAAAATCGGTATTGTGACTGTAAGTGATAGAGCCAGCGCCGGAATCTATGAAGATCTTTCCGGTAAAGCGATTATCGACGTATTAAATGAATACCTCACCTCTGAGTGGGAGCCGGTTTATGAAGTCATTCCTGATGAGCAAGATGTTATCGCCGCGACCCTGATTAAGATGGCCGATGAGCAAAACTGTAGTCTTATCGTAACGACTGGCGGTACCGGCCCTGCGAAGCGCGACGTGACTCCGGAAGCGACGGAAGAGGTCTGTGACCGCATGATGCCAGGTTTTGGTGAGTTGATGCGCACCGAGTCTTTGAAGTTTGTACCGACAGCTATTCTGTCTCGTCAGACTGCCGGTCTTCGTGGTGATTCGTTGATCGTGAACCTTCCGGGAAAACCTAAGTCGATTCGTGAATGTCTGGACGCCGTGTTTCCTGCAATTCCATATTGCATCGACCTTATGGACGGACCTTTCCTGGAGTGTGACGAAGCGGTGATCAAACCTTTCCGTCCAAAGGCTAAGTAAGCTCTGAATTTGGATTTTAAAGGCGTCATAATAAAGCTCAAATACTGTTTGGGCTTTTTCTTTTTTTAGGCCATTTGCTCCATTCTTATATCTACTGCCTGTTTATAAACCTGCTTTTATCCCTTAAACATTTCCCACTTATACCTGTAGTTACATTTATTGGCCTTTTTTATAACTTTTCACAAACTTTTAGCCGTTTTCCCCTTGCGAGTATTAGTAACATTTATTTAACTGTTTTACTCTCCTTCGCCAGTAAGTTAACTAGACTGTTGATTAGTCATAATTGGTTTAATGGTGGAATTTGATGCATTTTTTATCTTCATGGAGTATTAAGCAGAAGCTCACTACTGTCATGGTTGTTTTTGGTTTAGCGGGATTGGTGATACTTACTAATGTCATTATTAATACCGGATTTGTTGAAGACAAATTTAATGAGTACGACAAAGCCGGGGTGACCAGTCAGAAATATATATTGTCGATCAGCCGTGATATGAACTACTGTTCGCGTTTATCGAGAAGTATCATGCTTGGCGATGATTTCGATAAAAACTTCGGCTTATTGGAAACCCGTATTGCAGATATTTATCGCCATTTCGAAGGACTCGAATCCTCATTAAGTTTAATCAGTGAACCAGATGTAAAAGCTAACCTGAAAAAACTCGCCTCAAATTCAAAGCAAGCGACGAAAGCATTTCTTGAAGATGGACGTCAGCGCATGTCAAAGCTCAGCTCGGTTGAGCGTACTCCTGATGTGCTGCAAGCAGCCTGGACCTCCTATCGTAAAGGCGCATCGCCATATGCCAATAAGGCTAGGGCAAGCTTTAAAGCGCTGGTTCAGGCAGAAGAGAGTGCAAGGAGTGATACCCAGCATGTAGCGCTGAGCTCCATGGCCGATATGAAGCAAGAGCTAATCGCCATTACCCTTGTTTCATTCTTCCTGGGTGGTGTGATTTTATTCCTCGTCGCTCGCATGATATTGAGCTCGGTTAAGACACTAAATCAATCTGTAAATAATATAGAAAAAAATTCAGATCTTACCCAACGTATCGAATGTAGTTCAAAAGATGAACTCGGAGAGCTTTCGCGCTCTTTTAACCTTATGCTCGATAAGTTTCAAGCCAGCATCAACAGCGTTTCAGACACTTCACAACAGCTTGCCGATTCCGCCCAGGGCATGGCGCAGGTGACATCAGAGACTGCGTCGTCTGTGCAGACACAGCAGCATGAGCTGGATATGGTGGCAACGGCGATGAATGAGATGACTGCTACGGTTGTGGAGGTCGCAAAAAATGCTAACGATGCCGCCGATGCCGCGGTTGAAACCGATAACCAGTCCAAAGAGGGGTTGCAGGTTGTAACCAATACCGTGGATATGATTGTTGGTCTTGCTGCAGAAATTGAGAGTGCGGCGGAGGTGATACTGGACTTAGAAAAGGACAGTAATCAGATTGGTTCCATACTCGATGTGATCAAAGGGATTGCCGAGCAGACTAATCTGCTGGCACTTAATGCGGCCATTGAAGCGGCGAGAGCGGGTGAACAGGGGAGAGGCTTTGCCGTTGTGGCTGACGAAGTCCGTACTTTAGCAAGCAGGACACAAGCATCGACCGAAGAGATTCAAAAGATGATAGAGAAGTTACAGGGTGGGGCTAAGGTGGCCGTGAGTGTCATGGCTGATAGTCGTAAGTATGTCGATGATAGTGTCAGCAATGCTAAATCTGCTGGTGAAGCGCTGCAGATGATCACTCAGTCGATAGGCAAGATCACCGATATGAATACTCAGATTGCCACGGCCGCCGAGGAGCAAAGTGCGGTATCTGAAGAGATCAATGCCAATATCGTTAATATTAACCATGCCGCAGAGGAGGCTGCACAAGGTGCTAATTCGACTTCCAGCGAGAGTGAGAGGTTGGCCGAAATGGCCAAGCAGTTAGAACTCCTTGTGCAGCAGTTTAAGATTTAACGACTTGTAGAGTATCACTCCCTTTTCTCTGCGATGGGATCTGATTCAAGTGAGTGATATCTCTCGCTGCAGCCATTTATGTCGATGAGGCAGAAGTTTAATACTCAGGCTTGCTGTTAAGCTACGAGAATAGAGCCAGAGCCTCTATGCTGAAACAAGCTCAGCATGACAAGCTCTTGTCTCGGGCTGGGGCGCAGTATTTTGAGCTCGTGATGTGCACGTTTTCAAATGACATCAGAGCTCGCCACTGTTTAAACTTTTATAATCCGAAGACAATCTTCTCGCTCTTGAGTGACCTCTCCATGCCAAATGTCAGTCCGAGTGCGATCACCAGCGTCGTTAGTGATGAGAGCAGTAACTGCAACATAGGAATTTCACGGCCCTTGATAAAGGCGATTAACGCTTGCTGCTGCCCGGATACGGGTAACCACTGCAAGGTATCCGGGGCTATGTTGTAGCTGGCAGCCATCGAGAGCATCATAGGTACTATGAGTACCAAGGTCAGGTAAGACTGTGCTTCCTTAAATGTCTTCGCCATAAATGAGACAAACAGCTGTAGGCTGGCGGCCATGATGGCTATCGGGAGTCCGATCAAGAGCATTAACAGTATGAAGTTCGTGCTGATTGAAACCGTGAAGCCCAGCTCCTGCCAAGGGACGAAAGAGTAGGAGAGCTTAGAGATTATCAGGGTTAACAGGAGTCCCAGCATAGCGAAGACGGTGACCGCCAAGACTTTCGTTAAGACAATATTCCGTGTGGAAACGGGATGGCTTAGCAGCAGTGCCAACGAGTTACGCTCACGTTCGCCGGCACTGGTATCGATGGCCAGGTTCATGCCCGAGATAAATACGGCATAGATCATGGTCATAGTCGCCACGCCCAAGATCACACCCCCCTTAGAGTCCGGCGTCGCCTGATCTTCGACATTGACCTTAATGGGTTGAACCACACGCGGATCGATTCCTCTGGCAATTAGCCTTAAGCTACCCATTTCGGCGCTGTAGGTCTGAAGGTTTTTCTCCAGACGTCTTATCGAGTTTTGCAGCTTCTCATTTGAATTATCGGCGACCAGAGTCACCTCGGCGCTTAACCCTTTCGCCATCTGCTCGGCATAATCATCGCTGAAGATTAAGCGGATATCTTTAATATCCAGACTCTTGTCCTGAGCGTCGCCATGGGTGATCCCCTGGCTGGAGAGATATTTCACCAGATCCGGTGCTCGCTCACCATTTTCAATCTTGATGTTGAGATCTTCCGGGCTCGACATCTGTCCGATGAGCAGCATAAACATGCCACACATCAACAGTGGAGTACCGATAGCATAATATAGGCCTGCCATAACGGAGCGTTTGTCTCTTGCCGCATCGATCAGCTCTTTTCTGAGCATAGTCATTATGTTACTCATCATGCTGCTATTCCTTTACTTGCACAGATTGGTTGATATGAAAATAGCGCGTATTGTGATGTGCTTTCTGAAAGAGCTATCATGCAGCGATGCCCTCATCTGTGCCTATCAATTGAATGAAGGCATCCTCGAGGGAGTCTTTTCCGGTTTGCTCACAAAGCTCATCCGGACTGCCTATGGCGACCACTTTACCTTGTGCCATAACAATCACCTGATCGCACAGGGCGGCGACCTCCTGCATCACATGGCTGGAGAAAAGCACGCAGTGTCCATGTGCTTTTAACTCTTTTAGCAGATCTCTGAGCACCCGGGTACTCATGACATCTAAACCTCGGGTCGGCTCATCGAGAATGATGTTGGTTGGCTGGTGGACTATGGCCTGTGCGAGTGCGGTTTTCATTCTCTGACCTTGAGAGAACCCTTTACAGCGTCGGTCGGCAATGTCATCCATATGGAGCTGACTGAGTACCTTAGCCGTGGCGGCTTTGGCATCGACGCGTGATAACCCATTGAGTTCGGCGAAATAACTGACATATTCTCTCGGGCTAAGACGTTCATAGAGTCCAAACGGGTCAGGGAACAGACCGAGTTGCTGTTTGGCTTCGATAGGAGATTTAGCGACATCGATACCATCGATCTCTGCACTACCCATATCGGCCTGCAGTAATCCAAAAACGGTTCTTAAGCAGGTGGTTTTCCCTGCGCCATTGGGCCCAAGCAGGCCGGTTATCTGGCCATCTTTAGCAATAAAGCTTAAGTCATCCAGGGCTTGCACCTCACCGATGCGCTTAGACAGGTTAGCAACCTTAATCATGACTATCTCCTTGCTCTACTCCGTGGGGAGCATCCGCTTGTTTCGTTTCTGTTGGCGTATCGGGTTTAGCCGGTATGGCTTCGACCGTACTGGCATTGAGATAAAAGTTACGACTCACATCCTTGTTCAGGCATTCACCATCTATCTCTTTTACACTTCCGGTATCGACCAGTAGGGCGATAAGATCGTTACCGCAAGATTGGTTAGCCACGCCATGAGTTGCGTATGGCGCGATAAAATGTTTCGCGTTGGTGAGTTTTTCCATGGCTAACTCTCCCCAGCTTGGTGGCGTCGCCGGATCTATCTGCCCCGAGAGGGCTAGGGTAGGTATATTACTGCTAATCGGTGCAGAGAAACTGCTGTCAACTGCAGGCATATTCCAGATGGCACAAGACTTCTCGAAGTTAGTGATCATCTCTTGACCGAAATAGGTTTGATTAGCTGCATCTCTCTCCTCTTGCGTGAGTCTCTGCCAATCTTCGCCACACACGACGGAGGCGTGCATGCCCATGGCTATGCCTGTGCTATCGATAGTGAGGGCATAGAGCCCCATAATGGGTTGGAAGTTCTCCTTGGCCGCCTCGCTGATGGCATGGGGGAGCAGCGCACGCACGTTTGGCATATAGAGTGCCATTCGAATTGCGCCCATAAACTTAGAGCGCGTCATTGTGAGTTGAGTGGACTCTCCGGTTAACGGATCATTCACTTGACTGATTGCCGGTTGTAAAGCCAGCTCTGCATCTACCTTATGCAGGTCCTCTTTGAGATGGGGAAATTGTGCGCCACAGAGTTTATTCTCATCACAATCCTGAATGAGTAGCTCGAAGCCCCTGTTGATGGCATTGCCGATAGCTAGCACGCTTTGCTGCATGGGAACCACGCCATCTATGGTGACGGTGGATAATACCTGTGGATAGTGACGCATGTAGAGTTGCGCCATGCGGGTACCGTAAGAGATCCCATATAGGTGTAGTTTCTGGTAACCAAGGTGCTGGCGGACGGCTTCGAAGTCTTCTAAAGCACTAAGGCTACCATACTGGGTCACATCGGCATCGAGTGTATCGAGGCAGGCCTGAGTTTCTTTGGCTACATCGAAGTCGGCTTCATTGATGGACAGGGCCCCCTCAAAACCTTCTCCCTCACAGTTAAGCACATTCGAGCGACCCGTACCGCGCTGATCGATGAGTAATATATCTCTCTTCTGTCGTACCTTGCTAAACATACGACTGAAACCCGCCGCATTATCTATGGCAGATTGACCCGGTCCACCTGCGATGGCAAGAAAGGCTTCTGAGTTTGCACCGTTCTTGATGGCTGGAAGCACAACATAATGAATGTCGATCTGTTTTCCATCTGGCTTAGTGCGATCTTCCGGGACGGTAATAAAGCCGCACTCGAGACGTTCGGATAGGTCGTCGACATAGCAGTGGCTGGCTTCACTCTCACCTATTTTTGAGTCTTGTTTGGCGAAGGTACTCTGGCTCATAAGCAAAAAGCCAATCATTATCATGCTCATGAGGAGCTTTAGGGGGGAAGTGGTTGTGATGGTGTCGGCCATGCTGATTTCCGACTCGTGCGGCTTTCCATGAAACATGAGACCTAAATCCTTTATTAAATTCATCATGAAAATGATAAATATATTGTGTATCAATACGTTAATACATTGTCGAAGGCTAATGTTAGAGGCCGTAAATGTCAACCCCGATCAGTTATTCGTGCAGACTGGCTGCTACAGGACCCGATGCGGAGACTAGCGTAGATATAAATAACTTTATGAGTGTAGGTAAAGTGCTTCTTTAGTGAAAGCGGCCTTAATTATGTAGATAAACGTGGTGGGGGTACCGAAAAAAGTGAAATTCAGCTTAAGTTAGTTGTAGTCCAGATGTTCGCATTTTATTCCTGGTAACCCAGTGTTAACACAGAGGAAAGTGAAAAGTTCTAGATCTAATCTAGCCGCACGTTTTCTACAAAACTGTGCGCAATTTAACAAAGTTTGAGCAATTGCTCTTATTTTTTGCGAATCATTCGAGTAAAATGCCCGAAAGAGGAACACCTGTACGCTTAAAAGGCCCTGAATTATGTCACTCGAGCAGTATCATTTAACACGTTTAATCAAACAGCAAAGCCAGAAACTTGGTGAAGCTATCGCGCTCGAAGGGTACGAAATGGCGGCCCCTTGGGATCTGGTGAGTTGGAGCTCATTTGATAATATCAACGCCAAGGTTGCCCAGGCATTGATTCAATTTGGTATCGAAGTCCAGGATCGTACCGTTATTTTGTCGCAAAATTGTCCCCAGTGGGCTTGTGCAGATATCGGTAGTCTCAAAGCGCGTACAGTTGTTGTGCCTATCTACCCGACGAGTACCTTCGAGCAAGCTAGTTATATCGTGAATGATGCCAAGGCGAAGCTGATATTTGTCGGCGATAAAGCGCATTATGAGATGGCCTGTATGCTGGTTCAGCATTGCGAAAGCTTAACTCATATCGTGGTATTCGATAAAAGTGTTGTCCTTAAGGAATATGAGAGCCATATCTACTTTGACGATCTTCTCACTGAGACGCATTCTGCCGAAGTGATCGCCGAATTGGATAAGCGTATAGAAGAGGCCGAGTTAGATGATCTTCTCTCGTTAATCTATACCTCAGGTACGACAGGTGATCCTAAAGGTGTAATGATGGATTACCGTAATATCGCCTCTATGATCGAGAAGCATGATAAGGTGCTGGCCTTCACTCCCGGTGATGTTTCTCTCGCTTTCTTACCTCTAAGTCACGTGTTTGAGCGTGATTGGAGTTTCTACGTTTTGAGCCGTGGAGGCCATAACGTCTATCTGCAAAATCCGATGGCAGTAAAAGAGGCTATCGTTGCGGTTCGTCCTCATACACTCTGTGTCGTGCCCAGATTCTTAGAAAAAGTGTACAGCGCCGTCCAAGATAAAGTGATAAAAGCACCAGAGTTAAGGCAGAAGATGTTTACCTGGGCGATGTCTGTCGGACATCGTCAGTCTGAAGTCGGTCAGGGGCGACATAAGGCGTCTTTGGGTCTGAGCTTGCAGTGGAAGCTGGCCGATAAGCTGGTTTTTAGTAAGCTCAAGCAAGTACTGGGTGGACGTCTTAAGTTTATGCCATGTGGTGGCGCTGCTTTAGACCCTAACGTCAGTGCTTTTTTCCAGAGTATTGATGTACCTGTTTTATGTGGTTACGGCATGACCGAAACCAATGCCACTATCACCTGTAATACCTTGTCTAACCGAGTGCCTGGATCTAATGGTAAGCCATTGCCTGATATGGAAATTAAGTTAGGCAAAGATAATGAGATCATGGTTCGCGGCGGAACTGTGATGCGCGGTTATTATAATCGCCCGGAAGATACTGCCGAAGCATTCGAGGATGGCTGGCTGAAAACCGGCGATGCGGGTCGTATCGATGAAGAGGGGAACTTGTTCATCACCGACCGAATTAAAGAGTTGATGAAAACCTCAAATGGTAAGTATATCGCTCCTCAACGTGTCGAAGGTAAGGTGGGATGTTGTCCTTTCATCGAACAGGTTGCCATCGTAGCCGATGCGAAAAACTATGTGACGGCCCTGATTGTGCCAGCCTTCGAAGCGCTCGAAGAGTGGGCGAAAGAGAAAGGCATTCACTATGAGTCGCCGATGGAGTTGTTGCGTAACAGCCGTGTGGTAGAGCATTTCGAGAATCGTCTTAAGGAGCTGCAGTCAGATCTGGCAGGATTTGAGAAGATTAAAAAGTTTACCCTGTTACCCGAGGCCTTCTCAATGGAAGCGGGTCTGATCACTCCGACGATGAAGCTGCGTCGTAAGGTTATTTACAATAAGTATGCCCGTGAGATCAATGCGATGTACGCGAGATAGCAGTTATACCGATTGGTATTAGCTCTGTACGATAGAGATGAAGGGATGCTTAGCATCCCTTTTTTATACATGGATGTAATTATCCCCCATCTATTCATAAGAGCTTAGGGATGTACTGGGAGGGGGTTTATGTCTGGCCATAAATGTTCCATTCATTTATTGGCATTTCCGCCGTCCGTGGCAGTCAGAACATTTTTGCCCCTGTCTATTCATAAGAATCCAGGGATGGTTAGCTGTGGTATTTATGTCTTAAACATTCGCGGCTAAAGCCGCTCCTACAGTAAAGAACCTCAAACCTGATATATCGCCGAATAATTGCATCCCGTCGGGTTCTCGGTTAACGTCAGCCAATAGATCTGCTTCGCATCTCTATATATGTCACTGTGTGACGTTATCAAGGCGTAATGAAGCGAGAAGATCAAGAATAATAAGAGGATATTCAGACGTGTCAGAGACTTTCTTTAGCTTAGAGATCCAACCCAGATTCAATGAAACGGATGCCCTGGGGCATATCAATAACACCATTATTCCGGTTTGGAATGAGGCGGCTAGAAAGCCGATATTTGAGATATTTAACCCGACACTGGATCTGGCAAAGTGGGATCTCATCGTTGCCGGGTTTAATATCGCTTTTCTCTCACCGACAAACTATGGTAGCCCGGTCAGCATCAAAACCTGGATAAGTCGTGTCGGTAATAGCAGCTTCGAGGTAATACAACAGAGTTGGCAGCTGGGGAGACAAACCTCCGAGACCAAGACGACCATGGTGCATTACGATTACGGCATAGATAAGAGCCAACCACTCTCAGATGAGATTAAACAGCAACTCTCTATGCTGACCGGCAAGTAGTTACTCCTGTCGTTAAATCAGTGTAGTTATAACCATTGGAATTTTGGCCGCTAGATTTAGAACAAGTACAGGAGCAGGAGTCATAAAAACTTCTGTACGTACCAGCAGCTTGTCTCGATGATGAGTTGCTCCGAGTTGGCCCAGCTTAGTCCATGGCGGACCAGCTTCTCGGCTAAGCCCTTATTCCTGAGTTCTGTGGGCACGAAGGTGTGAGTAAAGTTAACCCTGCCGTCAAAAAGCTCATAGGAGAGGCTAGCTTGTGCTTGTCCTACATTAATAACAAACTCATGTTCATCGATGAGGTGAATGATCTCAATGTCATTTGTATTCATAAGCATGCCTTTTTTCTTTGTTTCCCCGGATTAAGCATCCGCCAGTTCATGGGATTTGAGGGCATCGAGGAGTGCGGGTTTCAGCTCTGCTTTCTTACCGGTTTTAAAGTTAAACATCACCACCTGCGAGCTGCCTAAGGTGGTCACCGCTTGTTGTGCCTGACTATAGACACTGTAATGCATCATAAAGCGGTCTTGCTTGATGTCACTGATGGATACACCGACGAGTAAGGTGTCAGGGAAGGTGACCGGACGCTTGTAGCGAGCTGTGTTTTCGCTGATCACCGGGCCGACCTGAGTGCTTTGAAGATCGGCGAGCAAGTTTATCTGAGTAAAAAAATCGATACGGGCGGTTTCGAAATAGCGGAAGTAAACCACATTATTCACGTGCTGCAGTGCATCCATCTCGCCCCAAGCTACCGATATTTCGGTGTGTATGGGGTACTCCCTGATAAAACGTTCCATTTCCAGCCCTTTATTCAAACGGTTGTTTAACTTGTGAGCCAGCATAACAGCATGTCATAGTAGCAACAAGTTCATAGACTTGAGACTTGATATTTGAGATGAAACAGATACTCCTCGCCCTGACGCTGGTTCTTGTTCCGGCTTGTTTTTCACCCCATGCGGCAGCGCTTACTGAGCAGCAGTTTCTTCCCGCTGTGAGTCCTGAAGACAATCAGGCACGGGAGGTGATCGAGTCCGTTTCTGAACAGATGCAGCATTTGTTCGATGAGCAGCTTCCGATCAAGCAGAAGTTAACGATTCAGTTTGGTGCAGACGACGGCCCGCTGTTCGATCCTGAAAAGATGCAAATACTGTTTCCCTATCAGTTTGTCACCGAAGTACTGAATCGTTTCAAAGGTGATAACTATCAGCAAACAGGACTGACAGCGGTCGAAGCAACTCAGGATGCGATTATGCACACCTTGGCCCATGAATATGGCCATGCTTTTATCTATAGCAACCAGGTGATAGTGCTCGGCAAGGAGGAGGACGCCGTCGATACACTGGCCACACTACTCCTGCTTAACTCTTTTGAAGAAGGAGATGAAATTGCCTTGAGCGCCGCCGATCTCTTCGCCCTCGAGGATGAAGATGTTGAGAGTTTCGACGATGATCATTTTTGGGACGAACACAGCTTAGATGCCCAGCGTTACTTCGCGACCCTATGTCTTATCTACGGCAGCGACCCTGAGAAGAACCGGGAGATAATCTCGAAAGCACAGCTGAAGATAGAGAGAGATAGCTACTGCGAGGAGGAGTACCTTCGTCAAACTGAAAACTGGGACAGGCTGAAGGAGTTGTACTCGGTAGAGCCGTTACCGAAACAATAAGCTGTTCAGTATTGGCAGATCGTTTGGAAGTTAGTAAGGACGGATACAGCGAAGGTTTTATACCGTCCGTGGTAAATCTTCATAACTCTCAATAACAAAAAGTCCAGACACAAAAAAGGCACTCTTCGAAGAGTGCCTTTAGCGCTATTCAATGTGGAAAAAGCTTAGAAAGTGAGCTCAGCGAAGCTGCTGATCTGCTTATATGTTCCGGTGCGCTGACCTGGAGTGCGAACCATCTGCAGGGTACGCATGCCAGCTTCTTCTGCGGCTTTGAGCTCTTCGATCACATCCGAAATAAACAGCACCTGCTTAGGGGCTAAGCTGATGGTGTTAATGATGTTGCAGTAAGCCTGCTTAAACAGTTTATTACCGGTACGAGTGTCGAAGTGACCGTCAAAATTAGGTGTTAGATCGCCAGCATCGCTGTGGCTGAAAAGCAGCTTTTGCGCTTCGGCCGAACCGGAAGAGAAACTATAGAGGCGCATATTTTGCTGCTTAATACCTTCGATTGCATCGATAAAGTCAGGGAAAATATGACCGGTAAATTCACCTTTGGCATAGCCTTGTTTCCAGATAAGGCCTTGAAGTGTCTTAAGTGGTGTCGATTTGCGGTCTTCGGCAACCCATTGTTGCAGGATCTCGATGACTCGCTCCAGCGTTGCCTCTGGCTCTAACGCGATATCTCTGACATCACAGATGCAATTTTCTACCAGCACATTGTGCTCATTTTCTTTAAGAAAGTCGGGTAAGGCTTTGGCTGAATAAGGAAAAAGCGTGTCCTTAATAAAGCTAAGATCGGTTGTCGTACCTGCTGTATCTACAACTATGGCTCTGATACCCATAATGTCTGCTTACTCCACAATATCTTGACTAAAAATGCATCTGCAAAATTTCAATTCAGATCCTATGCTGAAACGCATAATTTGGCTAGTTAATTATCATCTCAGCTCCCGTTAGATTTGGCGGATATTGGTGGGGTGAGGCTGCAATCGATGCGGACATTCTAGATATACCACCTACTTAAGTCGCTTTGACTAAAATACAAGCAGATACTACGCTGTCTGATTAGGTCATTATTTCAACGGATGGAGAGTGATAGTTATGAAAGGAAGCATTTTAACTTATACATTAGGATTGGTAGTACTTCTGTGCAGCGGAGCTGCGCCAGCTAAGCCGACGGTTCATTCCATACCTGCTCAAATCATTCCATGTGATACCTCAGATTGCAGCAAAACATTTCAGGAGTACAAAACATTAGCGCGTTATGGTCACTCCGATGCCATGTATACCCTGGCCGAGATCTATCGAAACGGTTACGGCACCGAAGTCGATATGCGCTTAGCCACCAAGTGGTATCGACGCTCCGCAAAATATGACAACCCATTTGCTCAGTATAAGGCCGCTATCATCTATCTACAGGAGAGTGATAATCAGGATGTTGATAAAGCGATGAGGTACCTGAGAGCCGCAGATAGAGAGGGGCTCGATGACGCAACCCACCTGCTCGGCTTGCTCTACCTGGAGGGGGAGTTGATAGAAACGGATCAATTCAAGGCCAAGGAGTACCTCTCCAAAGCCTTCGAAAATGGCCATCAGGATACCCTAAATATCTTAGCCGATATCAGCCAGGTTAAGTTAGATCTTAACGATAAGGATATCGTCCCCAAAAAAGCGCCAGTGTCTAAACCCGCCCCCGTTGGCGAGATGGAGGTCATTGAGGTGAGGGCACCGTCACTGGAGGAGGTGGTCACCTATCATATCGCCAGGCTTAGGAGGAGGAACCCGGATGTCGGAGCAGCGACGGGAACCATGTTAAGGGGGCGTACCTGTGCAGAGATGATAGCGTGTAACACCGAGTCTGACCGTGAACGAATGCGAGAGTTTCTGATGTCGACCTGGTAGTAAAGCTTACCGTACCAGGCATAAGGGCCATCAAAAGCTGGCTGTTAGGTTATTTGTCAATAATATAAGAGGCTGTCACCTTGTGTCAGCCTCTTATATTTTCAGGCACATCAGTCGTGAACCTTTCCTGTTTTAAATCACCTCTCCTGACTGTTTGTAATCACCCAGTGCATGTTGTAGGTTTGTTAACTATCAAGCATAAAGCGATGTTGTCGAACTCATACAGGGAAGGTTCATGCTCAGAAATACCGTTTATATTATTGCTTTGTCTATATCAGGTCTGCTGTTCAGCCCTAAGATTTTTGCTGAAAATTCTGCGGCGAATGTCCACCTGAGTCAGGTGGAGAAGCTCATTGTTTCATCGGAGCAGTTTAAGGAGTCCGCCGAATTTATCGTTACCTTGCCGCCGAGTTATAGCAAGAACAGTGATAAAGAGTATGTGCTTCTGTTGGACTTTCATCCTCGCAGCCAAGCCTACCTTAGCGGTATGCATGACTGGATGAGCCATAACGGCGATTGGCCTTGGCTGAAAACCATTATCGTAACAGCGCCCGATGGGCACAAAGGACTGGGTCTGTTGAAGGTGCAAGCTATCGAAGAGCAGGGCAGTGAACTGTTGTTGGATTTTATGGAGCAAGAGCTGCTCCCGGCAATTGACAGCAAGTACCGAACCAATGGCTTTCGTATCCTCAACGGTTTTACCGGCAATGCAGGCTTAAGTCTCTACACCCTGCTCAATCGTCCCGGCCTCTTTAATGCCTATTTTGCCGCCAGTCCGGTACTGAGCAAAGACTTTGCCTATGTCATCAAGGATGCCCCCAAGAAACTCGCCGCCATGAAAGGCAAGCCAAGGTTTCTGCTGATGAGCACCAGTGACAGCGGCTTCGAGAAGAGGCAATTAGCCAGCTTTGCTGAGATGGAATCAATCATAGAGGCGAATGCCACATCGAAACTGGATTACCACATTAAACGCTTCGACGGCACCTACTATATGACTCAACCTATATTGGCAACCGCCTATGGTATAGAGCTGCTGTTTAATGATGTTCATCGGGTGTTAAAGCCAGATTCCGAGATCTCAAGCCAAGGTGCGCAGGCGATACTGGCACACTACCGTTATCTGTCTGAGGAGAAGTACGGTTTCGAGGTGCCCGCCACCGACTCCCTGATAGCCCTGGCCAAAGCCGAGTCGACCAAGGATGCAGCAAAAGGGTTGGCTGTTTACCAGATTGCAGTGAAGGCTGCGCCCGACTCACACACGGCCCATGACGCATTGGCGAACGCCTATGCAGAGGCTGGAGAGTTTGAGTTAGCCATCAAACATGAGCAACTTGCGTTGAATAACACCGAGCATCCATTCTGGACCAAGAGGTACTCAGAGAGTCTGGCCGCTTTTGAGGCTAAAAAGGGTGTTCTATAAATAGGCATTTAGCTATTAACAATTATCAAGCTTCGCTTGATGAACGTCGTGGAATTCCATTCCACTCTTAATTGCAAAGAGTAGGGCAAGGAGAGCTGTCGTCTGATGTGAATGGATTCACGAATGCCGCGATAACATGGATGTTAATGAGCGGTCTCGCCAACAACATCCCTGTTTAACTGCCAGTTCCCTATCCCTAGCTCTCGTTCATGAGCTTATGGCTACGCCATATTCACCTTCCAACGGGAGCTAATTTAACCTAGAGGTTCTCTTGGTATGTTCAGAGAATTTTGTGTTGGTTTGATTAGGGTCAGAAACTGTTAACTTGAGTATATTGATTGTTAGGCTTTAAACATCGGGGGCTGCCAGTACTTTCGCGCCGAATGTTGGAGAAGAGGTTTTGTCTTTACGTCGGTAAAAGGTTAATATATCAACGATTTTAAGGACATTTACTGATAAGTGAATACACAAATAAAGGGACTGCAATGAAACTCAACTCTCTGTTAACCGCTGGCATGTTACTGGCCGCGACGACACCCGCTCTTGCCGCCGAAGACCTGGGCTTTTACCTCGGTGGCCAGGTTAACCACACCAGTGTAGAAGACAATATCGGTACCTTAGATGAGTCTGCCATAGGGCTCGGCATCTATGGTGGCTACAACTTCAATGACAGTTTTGGCATCGAGACGAGCATTTTTTTGACCGATAGTCTCGTCGATGAGATGGATTTGAGAATAGCGGCGGTGACCATCTCCCCCGTGATTCGACATGCCTTTACCGACAGTGTAACTGGCTATTTGAAGGCGGGTCTGGTAGTCAACAAGACCTACAGCAACGATGACGGTGTTGACGAAGATTATCGAGGCACAGGTTGGTTGTTCGGCGCCGGTGTGGATGTGACCCTGACAGAGTCTCTGGCGTTACGAGTGTCTTATGAGATGAGTGAAACTGAGCCTGAATACAGCGAGCTGGAGAACTATTACGCCGATATCAGCCTGAAACAATTTGGCGTTGGTTTGCATTACAGATTCTAGCTACCTATGTATCGATCATAGGTCTACTCGTTTTCTGTTTTCCAAACTTCGTTTGGGTCAAAGTCGTGGGTCTTCAGCCCACACCCGACCAAGGAGGACTGCTCGTCCTCTCAACAACATCCCTGTTTAACTGCCAGTTCGGTATCCATACCTCTCGCTCAGAGAGGTCATTGTTATGACCTTCGCCCTTGGAACCACCATGACGCCCCGGCGAAGTTACATGCATTAAGTACGGGCCTCATATTCCAATAAAAATTGCCTAACGGCTCAGATGCTACATCCATGTAGCCCCGAGCCTGAACCATCATCCATGATGGTTCTACAGCATTTTTATCTACATATTTCGGCATGTAAATCCATTTACAAAGCCAGTTCGCTATTCCTAGCTCTCGTTCATGAGCTTATGGCTACGCCATATTCACCTTCCAACGGGGATTTATCGTATCTAGAGGGGAATTGGGGTATGCATGATGAAATCATGTTTAGTTGATTCGTTTCAAATTAAACCAACTAACTTGTCTATTTGTAAGTTAAAGTTACTCTATTAGTGAATGGCCATCATTCATCGGAATAAGAATGAGAACTCTATAGTTCTTTCTTTTGCAGTGGATTCATTAGGAGGATATGTGGAGTTATCTGAATTTTTGTTGGGTGAGGGAGAGTTGAAAGAGTGGACTGGTGAGGGGGAGCTTATTCCTGACCCAAACCTTATTTGGAATATTGACCATTTAGCTAGTTTTATTCAAATGGAGTTAGATTCTTGGAAGATGCATTGCGAGATAGTTGATAATAGGTTAGCTGTAACTTCTGAGGTGATGTGTAGTTTTATTTTGTACGAAAAGGAAAATGTAAGGTTCTATATAAAATCACTTTTTGACATAGCCACATACTATGTTGCATGCATTCAAGCTCTGGATAAATTACTAACACAACTTTATAAGTTGAGCTCGAAATATTATAGGTTGAAGGTAAAAAAACCAAAGTTGGAAATAGATAAATTGTTTCATGCTAAGGCTCAATTCATTCGAGATAAATCATTTATTCACCAGTATTCAGAACAGATTACTAATCCTATGGATAAGAGAGCTGCAATGTCTTGGACTCCAAACATATCCTATAAGAGTGGTGATATACCTACCTGTGAAAACTATAAGTTCGGTGATGGTAAGTGGTGGGTAAAGGTAAATGGTATTAAAACTGAAACAGAGGTTGATATTTCAACTAATGGTTTAGTTGAGTTTGCCACTAAAGCTCAAGAGCAGATTGAAATTCGCAAATCAAGAGTGATTCATTATTACAATGAGATAAAAGAAAATAAGCTATTGGAACCCGACCCCGTAGTTATCCCTGTTAAATAGAGATTTTTTAAACTACTACAGCTAAATCGAAGAGATTAATCACCTAGTGTAGGTGCGGCTGTGACCTTCCGTGACAGGGATGTCACGGAAGAGCCTACAGGGATTGTACTTGTGGCGTGTCACAGAAGTACCTGCACATTCAGCGAGCCGCAGGCTATTAATATCAGTATAGCCATGGGCACCATAAAACCACCAAGTACCCATATCGCCAGATGAAACCAACCCAAACGATGAGTCAGCCTCATCGCTCAGGCTACCAAATTACTGGTGTACCAATTGTCCTGATTTGACCACCTCAAGGCACACACCTACGCCATATGAGTAGGAAAGCTGAGCCGGTGTAGTGATATCCCACAAACAGAAATCAGCCTGCATCCCAACTTCAAGGACACCTACGTTGTCCTCTACCCCTAATGCCTTGGCGGCATTGCGTGTCATACCCGCAAGCGCCTCCTCTGGTGTCAGGCGGAACAGGGTGCAGCCCATGTTGAGCATTAACAGACTCGAGCAGAGCGGCGACGATCCCGGGTTGTAGTCACTGGCCAGAACCATGGGTACCTTATGCTTACGCAGCAGCTCAATCGGTGGCATCTGAGTCTCACGCAGAAAGTAGAAGGCACCGGGGAGCAGGGTGGCGCAGGTGCCACTTTGACTCAGGGCTTTTACTCCGGTCTCGTCCAGGTATTCGATATGATCCACCGATTTGGCGCCTAGCCTGGCGGCCATAGCCGAACCTCCCAGATTAGAGAGTTGCTCGGCGTGAAGCTTGATATCGAGCCCGGCATCTTTGGCTGCGGTTAATACCCGCTCGGTCTGCTCGACACTGAAGGCGATATTTTCACAGAAGACGTCGGCCGCATCGGCAAGGTTTTCCTCGATAACGGCGGGCAGCATTTCGTCAATCACTAAGTCCACATAGGTTTCTGCGTTGTCTTTATACTCTGGCGGTATGGCATGAGCCCCTAAGAAGGTGGTTTTCACATCGACGTGATGATGCTTACCGAGCTCGCGGGCGACGCGCAGCAGTTTGAGTTCTGTCTCTGTTTCCAGGCCATAGCCGGATTTTATCTCGACCGTGGTCACGCCCTCTTTCGCCAGGGCGTTGAGACGTTTTCGGCCCAGCTCAAAGAGCTCGCCTTCGCTGGCTTCACGGCAGGCTTTAACGGTGGAGATGATGCCACCGCCGCTACGGGCAATCTCTTCATAGCTGGCGCCCTGCAGGCGAAGCTCAAACTCGTTGGCCCGGTTACCGGCGAACACTAAATGGGTGTGAGCGTCGATAAGGCCCGGGGTTATCCAGGCGCCTTTCCCCCTGTAAACCGGTGTTGACAGAACATCGAATTCGGGCAGCTCGGAACGGAGGCCAATCCAGGCAATTCGGCCTTTTTCTACCGCAACAGCTGCATCGGTTATCGCTCCGTAAGGCGCTGATACAGAAGGAGACATTGTCGCTACGTTGACGTCAATCCAGACCTGATCCCAAGACATATTTTTCCCTCACTCTTAACGTGTTCATGTTCGTTCGGAAATAAAAGTTGTGATCCAACTTGTATTTACTTGTATATACAAGCTAGGATTATAGCGGTAATTTTCATCGTTTGAAAAGCGTTATTGGCCAAAGAGAGGTTTCTAGATTCTAGAACCTAGCGCCTGATACCGCAAAAGAAAGAGCAAAGGATTGGTATGGCAACGCCCAAGTTTGCAGAGATAAAGCAGTATATTTTAGCCCGCATCGAATCCGGTGAATGGGAGGAGCATAGCCGTGTTCCCTCAGAGAACCAGATGGCTGAGCTGTTTGAATGCAGCCGAATGACGGCGCGCCGTGCACTGACGGAATTGACCGATGATGGTGTGTTAGAGCGCTCTCAGGGCCTGGGTACCTTCGTCGCCGAGCTTAAATCTCAGTCCTCTATGATGGCCATTCGCAATATTGCCGATGAAATTAAAGACAGGGGCCATGGCTATAGCGTTAAACAGCTTGAACTGACTCAAACCGAAGCGACAGCACCCATAGCCATCGCCTTGGGGCTGGAGACGGGAACTCAGGTCTTCTACTCGGTGTTGGTGCATTGCGAGCAGGGCGTGCCTCTGCAGCTGGAGGAGCGTTTCGTTAATCCAAAACTGGTGCCCGATTACCTGCTGCAGGACTTTACACTGCAGACTCCTCACGAATATCTGTCACAGGTTGCCCCCCTTACCGAGGCGCGCCATACCTTAGAAGCCGTGGTGGCCAACGAACATAATAAAAAACATCTGGAGATAGAGGCGAGTGAGCCCTGTTTGCAGATCATTCGTCGTACCTGGTCGCGCAAGGGCATGGTGAGCTATGCCAGACTGATCCATCCCGGGACACGATTCAGGTTAGGTGGTCATCTGACGTTCTAAATCGATCTGCTGCGCATTTCGATTAATGCCACTGCGTGGGTAAGGATTAGCAAGAAAGACAACAGTAAATATAAGAATAAGTACAGACATAACGAGAACAACGCGGCTCTCTACTCTCTATAAGTTAAGAGCAAGCAATACAAGCAACAACAAATTGAAATGAGGTTATGCAAGATGGATAAGAGACACGACCCAAGCCGTCGCATCATAGCGCCACACGGCACAAAGTTAAGCTGTAAGAGCTGGTTCACCGAAGCGCCTATGCGTATGTTGATGAACAACCTGCATCCGGATGTTGCCGAACGCCCGGAAGACCTGGTGGTCTACGGTGGTATCGGACGTGCGGCCCGTGATTGGGAGTGCTATGACAAGATAATCGAAGTGCTGCAGCGCCTCGAAGAGGATGAAACCCTTCTGGTTCAGTCGGGTAAACCCGTTGGTGTTTTCAAGACCCACAGTAACGCACCTCGCGTGATTATCGCCAACTCTAACCTGGTGCCACATTGGGCCAACTGGGAACACTTCAACGAGCTGGATAAGAAAGGTTTGGCCATGTATGGCCAGATGACGGCGGGTTCTTGGATCTATATTGGCTCTCAAGGAATCGTGCAGGGCACCTACGAGACTTTTGCCGCCATGGCGACAAAACATTTTGGTGGTTCATCTAAGGGTAAGTGGATCCTGACCGGTGGCTTGGGTGGTATGGGTGGTGCTCAGCCGCTGGCCGGCACTATGGCGGGTTACTCAGTGTTGACCTGTGAAGTGGATGAAACCCGTATCGATTTCCGTCTGCGTACTAAGTATGTGGATAAGAAAACAGACTCGCTCGATGAAGCTCTGGCGATGATCGATGAAGCGAACAAGAGTGGTAAACCTGTCTCTGTGGGTCTGCTTGCCAATGCTGCTGATGTGTTTGCCGAGTTGGTTGAACGCGGTGTAACCCCGGATGTGGTGACCGATCAGACGTCGGCGCACGATCCTTTGAATGGTTACCTGCCTCAGAACTGGACACTCGAATACGCCGCCGAGATGCGTAAGAAAGATGAAGCGGCTGTGGTTAAGGCTGCGAAACAATCTATGGCGGTACAGGTCAGAGCCATGCTGGCTCTGCAAGCCGCAGGCGCTGCAACGACCGATTACGGTAACAATATCCGCCAGATGGCATTCGAAGAGGGAGTCGAAAATGCATTCGATTTCCCAGGTTTCGTACCTGCCTATGTGCGTCCGCTTTTCTGTGAAGGTATAGGACCATTTCGCTGGGTTGCACTATCCGGCGATCCTGAAGATATCTATAAGACAGATGCCAAGGTTAAAGAGCTTATTCCTGATAATCCACAGCTACATAATTGGCTGGATATGGCCCGTGAACGTATCGCGTTCCAGGGACTGCCATCACGTATCTGTTGGGTTGGCCTGAAAGACCGTGCTCGTTTGGCCTTGGCCTTCAACGAAATGGTTAAAAGTGGCGAGCTTTCGGCGCCGGTTGTCATCGGTCGTGACCATCTGGACTCCGGCTCAGTTGCCAGCCCTAACCGTGAAACAGAATCTATGCTCGATGGCTCGGATGCGGTTTCAGATTGGCCATTGATGAATGCACTTCTGAATACGGCCAGTGGCGCAACTTGGGTATCACTGCACCATGGCGGTGGTGTGGGTATGGGCTTTAGCCAACACTCGGGTGTGGTTATTGTCGCAGACGGCAGTGATGAGGCTGCGGTTCGATTAGGCCGTGTGCTATGGAATGACCCAGCGACAGGTGTGATGCGTCACGCCGATGCCGGATACGATATCGCTAAGAAATGCGCAAAAGAGCAGAATTTAGATCTGCCGATGCTGGAGAAGTAATTGATGAGTCATTTAATTTTAAACCCTGGAACTCTGACCCTGTCACAAATCCGCGAGATCAGTCGTGGAAAAGTAAGCCTGGAGCTTGCCGATAGTGCGATTAATGATATCAACACCAGTGCCGGTTTAGTCCAGCAGGTGTTAGATGAAGGCCGCACGGTTTATGGTATCAACACTGGCTTCGGCCTGCTGGCGAACACTAAGATCGCGGCCGATGATCTGCAGTTGCTACAGCGCTCAATTGTGTTGTCACACGCCGCAGGTACCGGCCAATATATGCAAGATGCGACCGTGCGCTTGATGATGGTATTGAAGATCAACTCATTGAGTCGCGGCTTCTCGGGCATTCGTCTCGAGGTGATTAACTTCCTTATCGCATTGGTTAACGCAGAAGTTTACCCATGTGTACCGGAAAAAGGGTCCGTGGGCGCATCGGGTGACTTGGCTCCTTTGGCTCATATGTGCCTGCCGTTACTCGGCGAGGGTGAGATGAGCTACAAGGGGCAGATTTTGAGTGCCAAAGAGGGTCTGGAGATCGCCGGTCTTAAGCCTATCGAACTTGCCGCTAAAGAGGGCCTGGCCCTGCTTAATGGTACACAGGCATCGACGGCGTTAGCCTTAGAGGGCTTGTTTAACGCCGAAGATCTATTCGCGGCCAGCTCAGTCATCGGTGCGATGAGCGTCGAAGCTGCCATGGGCAGTCGTAGTCCGTTCGATTCCCGCATCCACGCAGCCCGTGGACAGAAGGGGCAGATCGATTCGGCTGCACTGTTCCGCCTCCTGTTAGGCGATGAGTCTGAGATCAGCTTGAGTCATGTGGACTGTGAGAGGGTGCAAGATCCTTACTCGTTGCGTTGTCAGCCCCAGGTACTCGGTGCCTGTTTAACCCAAATTCGTCATGCTGCTGAGGTGCTTGGCACGGAAGCGAACGGCGTTACCGATAACCCACTCGTGTTCCAGGATACCGGAGACATCATCTCGGGGGGGAACTTCCACGCTGAGCCTGTTGCCATGGCGGCTGATAACTTGGCGATAGCTCTTGCCGAGTTGGGCTCTATCGCCGAGCGTCGTATCGCACTGCTCATCGACCCTAACTTGTCTATGCTACCTCCGTTCCTGGTGGAAAATGGTGGGGTGAACTCTGGCTTCATGATCGCCCAAGTGACAGCGGCGGCGCTGGCATCGGAGAACAAGACCTATGCTCATCCGGCGTCTGTCGATAGTTTACCGACCTCGGCAAACCAGGAAGACCATGTGTCTATGGCGACGTTCGCGGCGCGTCGTCTGCGTGATATGACTGAAAATACCCGCGGTGTCTTGGCTATCGAGTTGCTGGCATCGGCACAGGGGCTGGATTTCCGTGCACCACTTCAGCCGAGTGTTGTTGTCGCTAAGGCGAAGGCCGAAATACGTGAGTTGGTAACTTACTACGATAAGGATCGTTTCTTCGGCCCGGATATCGAAGCGGCAACTGACCTGCTTATCACGGCAAGCTTCAATGCTTACCTGCCAGACGGGATCCTGCCAAGTTTGTAATCAAACTTGATTGAAATTTCAGTTGGCAGGTTTGATTGATTTGAGCTTTGTGTCAATCGGCATGTCGTATTAAAAGGGCCTTAGGGCCCTTTTTTGTTGTCTGCAGCGACCTTTTATCCTAATACTCCATTGGTCTTAAGGCTTTTGTCTGTGTTGTGCCAGGTAGGAGATTACATTAGTTTGGGGAGATTAAATGGGGTCAATAAACGGAGTACAAGATGAGTAACCTTGCCTTTCAGGATAGCTACCCTGAGGAACTGAGTCACTGTTATGGCTGTGGAAAGAATAACTCCCATGGTCATCAGTTGAAGAGTTACTGGGATGGTGATGAAACACGGGCCGTATTTATGCCGCAAGCGTTTCATACCGCTATTCCCGGGTTTGTCTACGGCGGACTCATCGCGTCGTTAATCGATTGTCATGGGACGGGGAGCGCATCGGCTGCTGCCTATCGGGAGCAAGGGCGAGAGGTGGGCACACTTCCCAGCGAACGCTTCGTTACTGCCGCTCTCAATATCGATTATCTGGCGCCCACGCCTATGGGAGTCGAGCTTGAGCTTCGTGGAGTGATCCGTGAGGTTAAAGCGCGAAAAGTGGTAGTAGATATTACATTGAGTACCATGGGGAAGGTCTGTGCCAAGGGACATATGGTGGCGGTAAAGATGCCGGAAACCATGATGAGTTCAGCTGTAACTAATGATGAGTTCAGCTGTAACTAATAATGAAGATACATTGAAGGCTATTTGACAGAAGGCGAGCTAATTAAAGCCGACCCCGAATGTGAATATTCAGGGTCGCTTTCTCATAGTAAACAGGCTGAGTAAATAGACTGAGCCTGACAGATAGACTACATGCGTGAGTCCATCTCGCCAATCTTGAGACTCATTAACTCTTTAGTCCACTGAGACTTGTCTATGCCCTCTATCCAGAAGGTCTTACTCTGGCGTTGTTCACCATTACGTAGATAGGTGTTGGCCATTCTGAATATCGCCTTCCATACCTTGACCGTCTCGGTTTTCAGCTGTTTTCCACTGTCATCGAATAGGGTGATGTCGAGTTCAATCACCACGTAATTCTCTGAGCTGGTACTGGCCAGGTCGAAAGTCAGTCCGAGTCTGTTATCTGCGTCCCACTCACTCTTAAGTAATCTGACTTTAACGCCGGATTTTGCTGTGTGATTTAACAGAGCCGAGTTTTCCATCGCACTCTCTGTTAACGCATTAGCCACTGTGGATGTTGTCGTTACCGTCGCGACGGTTGCAGCAGAGCTTACTTCTGAACCTGTCTGAGTTGTCGCGGTAGGGGCTACTACGGGTTCCTGAGTCTTGAGTATGACGTATTCCCAGGTGAAGTCGTCATTTAACCTAACGGTTGCACCATTTTCCAGGGTGATTTTAGCGACCTCATCGGCCATGACCGGTACCGTAAATATTAGCAGTGCCAGTGAAGTGTATACCCGCAGTAGTTTATGCATGAGATTGAACCTAATAAAGGAGATGGCTCTAGCATATACAAAAGGTGGGCAGATTTCATATAGGGCGAAGGATTTTAAGGCCTATATCGACCCTACATAGCATAGCCTATGCTGATCACCGCAGATTCAGAGGCTGAGTTGTAACCTGCACCGATCATCAAACCAAAATCCATCATATATCTGAGGCCGATTTCCGCTCCCCAGGAGGTATTGGACTCCTCCTCCCATACGGGCTCACCATCGACAATGAAGGGAACGATATTATTGGTGTAGTGAGATTCATGGTTATATGAGGCTGCGCCGCCATATAGGCTGAAGTTGCTGGTCAGGCTGTAACTGAGTCCAAAGCGCCACATGGTGTCCTTGGTGTAACCCTCTCCGGGTTCCTGAACATCCATATCGTCTTTTGGGCTGGCCGCATAACCGATATAGTAACCCCAGTTCGCGTAGTCTCTATCGTAGTGGTAGGGAGCGAAAGTGACGCCATACATGTTATTCGCAGCAGGAATATAATCCAGGCTAACGCTCATTTTAGGTTTAAAGGCGGAATCAGTCTCTGGTGCTAATTGATTTGCCGTTGCCGTTAAACTGGTGAGAATAAGGCCTGAGGCGAGTAAATATTTTTTCATCTATAGCATCCGATTTCGACTTTAAAACCGGATTGTTGTTAAACTTTTGGCTGTAGTCAATCAAGAGTGCTAAAATTTCTTTTAAAATAGACGCTTGTAACTTGGTTGTGTCTTGTTTTGTACTCTATTGTTTCGGCTTGCGAGCGATGATTTAACAAAAAGTCATCCTGGCTCCAGTCTCTAAGGGAAGGTTATTGTGGATCAAGAATTAAGATTACAGATCTCTCAGTGGTTATCGGACTGGGGGGTAAACAGTACGCCATCGGATGGTGTTTCCACATCGGTATTGGTCTTTGCCAGCTTGGTGCTGGCAATGATCGCCTACCTGATTGTCAGGAGAGGTGTCGTCCGTACGATGAACATCGTCATCCAGCGCTCTAAAGTTAACTGGGACGATATCTTCATGGGGCACAATGTGTTGGAGAAGTTTTCCTATATCGTGCCGGCGCTGGTGCTCGACCTTCTGTTACCCATCGCGCTCACCGAACATCATCTGATGAGCTCTCTGATGGATCGCCTGCTGAGTGTGAGTATCGTTATCATACTTATCCGCGCGGTATATAGTGCCCTGGATGCCTTCAATGAGATTGCCGATGTAAATCTGGTCAGTCGACGGCTTCCCATAAAGAGTTTCGTGCAGCTGTTTAAGTTATTCCTCTTCTTTGTGGCCGTCATCATCTCCATCTCGGTGATTGCGGATCAGTCTCCGCTCTACTTCCTCAGCGGTTTAGGTGTCGCGACTGGTTTGGTTATGTTGGTCTTCAGGGACACTATCTTAGGGTTTGTCGCTGGGATACAGTTGGCGGCGAACCGCATGGTGAGCACCGGCGATTGGATCCAGATGGATAAATATGGGGCCGATGGTGCGGTTGAAGAGGTCTCTTTGACGACCGTTAAGGTGCGTAACTGGGATCAGACCATCACTATGATCCCCGCCTATGCCCTGGTCTCTGACGCATTTAAAAACTGGCGCGGCATGTCTGAGTCCGGTGGACGACGCATTAAGCGTTCTGTCTCCATCGACATTCACTCGATCGGCTTCCTCTCTGAAGAGGAGAGAGTTCGCCTCAGTAAGATCAATCATCTTAAGGCCTACTTTGCGGCTAAGAATGATGAGTTAGCCGACTTCAATAGTCAGGTCGATGATGCCGATATGCCTGTTAACAGTCGACAATTGACGAATATCGGTACTTTTAGGGCCTATTTGAAGGAGTTCGTGAGTAATCACGACAAGATCCATAAAGATATGACCCTGCTGGTGCGTCAGTTAGCGCCGACATCGGAAGGGGTACCGATAGAGATCTATATCTTTACCAACGATACCCGTTGGGGGTTCTATGAAGGAATTCAGGGGGATATCTTCGATCATATCTTTGCCATATTACCGGAGTTCGGCTTGAGGGTTTTCCAGGGACCGACAGGTTCAGATATCAGGAGTTTGAAAGCCGATAAGCGTTAAACTGCGAGTTGGACATTTTCCATGTAGGAGCGGCTTTAGCCGCGAATGTTTAAGAGGAGAAGAGTCGTAAGCGGTAAGTTTTAAGTGGTAAGTAAGAGCAAGTTGGCTATGAGCTGTACGTATAGAGCTATCCAGATTTTGACTTACCGCTTTCTCAGCCCTGTCTTGAGCTTATCGCTGCTCTTACCCTTCTCTCGTTACCAGAATTGCCGCTAGCGTGATAAAAACGCCACCGCTGGTTCGGTCAAACCAATGCAGTTTATTACTGGTCTTGAGTGTCGGGGCCAGTACATTGGCCATGCTGGCATAGAGCATCACGAAACTGAAATCGACTATCGCCCAGGTGATCGCAAGCGTCGCCAGCTGTGGCCCTTGGGGGGCAGTGATATCGATAAACTGCGGGAACAGGGCACCAAAAAACAGTAGATCCTTTGGGTTACTTATTCCGACTAAGAAGGCCTGCTTGAACATCTGTTTAGGACTGCCTTTCCCCTTGATATGTTGAAGATCCAAGCCTTTCGCGCTTGCCTTGGTGAGCAAGAGCTTTATTCCCAGAAATATCAGATAGGCTGCACCACAGTATTTTAAAATCGTAAAGCCATACTCGGTTGCGCTTAGCAGGGCACCGAGTCCCGCGGCGGATGCCGCCATTAAGATAAGAGCTGAGGTGACACTGCCTAATGCCGTGGCTAAACTGCGACTCTTGCCATAGTGAATCCCATGACTCATCGACAGTACCGCCATGGTGCCGGGAGCGATGGCAATGAGGAGTACCGCGAAAAAGTAGAGTAGCCAGGTATCGAAAGTCATATATTGTATAAAATAGTGGGTGGTGACCGCACTATAGCGGCCAGTGGTTTAATAGGCAATCCTGGTGTTTGAAAACTGATCACTATCAGGGCTGGAAATCGGGTATAACCTTAGTGTGGCGACCCTTGATAGCGCGATAAAAGGCGATAATCTGATCCATATCCTGCTGCATATCGTCGGTGGTTGGGGTACCTTGCGGGATTATCACCGTTTTATTGCCAAAATCTAAACCTACGGTAATTATCGGTACATTAGCCTTGCTCGCAATATGGTAAAACCCGGTCTTCCAGCGTTTTACCGGGCTCCTGGTGCCTTCCGGCGCTAACGCCAAACTAAAGTCGGGATCTGAATTGAAGATTTGTACGACTGCATCGACTAAATTATTGCTCTTAGTCCGGTCAACGGGCCTGCCGCCGACGGCTTTAAAAAACCATCCCCAAAGTGGCATAAATAGTTGATGTTTCCCGAGAAAGTTGACCTTCGCTCCCAATGCTCCTCGTGCCAGTACGCCTATGATAAAGTCCCAGTTGCTGGTGTGTGGACCAACGATAGCGACAAACTGGCTGTCGGTGGGTAGCGTACCTGAGATAGTCCAGCCAGTTAACTTCAAAACTAATTTGCAAAATTGTTGAAACATATAAAAACTCAATGCCATTTAAAATGAAATCGGCCTCATTATACCGATTGGTATTATACCAATCGGTATAAGAAAGTGGTCAACTCAGAGTTATTTTTGGCTGCATAATTCAAGGCGAAAGAGTGAGGGAATGGTGATCCCTTTTGAACTCATTCAACACAGAAGTAGGCAGCCAAAAACACTCCTGATAGGCGAGTTTTAGCACTTGCGATACTGCGTTAACGAGCTTAAACGTAGAATAACTATGTTCCTCACTCGTTGCCTTGCCTCACAAGCGCTAAACTCTCGCTGAGTGACCACACCTTTATACCGATTGGTATTATATAATGGCGAGGCGTGAATTCGTTAGTTGAGATAGTATATACCCAAGCCACTTCTCGACATGCTGAATTCTGCATTTCGAGGTCGTTTGGGTATATAATCAATCATACACCCAATCGCGCACATTTGGAGAAAAGCATGTTTAAAAAGGGATTTTCAGCCTTATTGATGCTACTTGCGTTTAGCGCTACCGCTGTTCCAACTGATGATATCACTCAGATATTGTCGATGCAGGAAGATGCCTGGAATCGAGGTGATCTCGACGGATATATGCAGGGATACTGGCAAAGTGACAAGATGCGTTTCGTCTCAGGAAAGAAGTTTCGCTATGGTTGGGAAGAGACGTTAGCGGCGTATAAGAAAAACTACCCGGATAAGGCGACACTGGGCACCTTAAAGTTCACCATCAAAGACACTAAGATGCTCAGTAATTATGCGGCGATAGTGGTTGGGCGCTGGCAGCTTACCCGGATAAAGGATCAGCCCAATGGTGTGTTTACCCTACTGGTTGAGAAAATTGATGACCGTTGGGTGATCACCCACGACCACACCTCTAATTAGCCAGCTACCACAATAACCAGATACTGAAATAACCTGACCTTATCATAAACAGGGCTTGCACTAGCCATTAGTTTTATCTAATATTGCTCGCGTAATTAGAAAAAACTAATGGAGTAGTCCCCAATGAATCAATATCGCAGCCCGGCCATCCTCGCTATCACTCTCTTAATCTCTTCCTTTTCGGTGAATGCCTCCCAAGAGTTACATCGGGATGCTAAAGGCTTGGTTAAACAGTTCGGTGCTACCTTGAAGCCTCAGCTTATACAGGCGATGCAACAGGGAGGGCCAGTGAATGCCGTCGATGTCTGTGCCATTAAGGCGCCTGAAATTGCCCGGGAACTCTCCGAACAATCCGGATGGAATATCCGTCGAGTCAGCCTGAAGAATCGTAATGCCAGTGCTGTCGCCGATGCTTGGGAGCAAAAAGTACTGAAGGAGTTTGAGTCGCAACTTGCAGCCGGAAAGCCGGCGAAAGAGTTAGAGCGTGGGGAGCTCGTTGACGGCGAATATCGTTTTATGAAGGCGCAGGTCACCACTCCCCTGTGTCTTAAATGCCATGGCAGCAATCTCGCCCAACCCCTGCACGACAAGATAAAGATGAACTACCCCGATGATCTCGCCTTAGGTTATCAGGCTGGCGAAATTAGAGGGGCATTTAGCCTCTCACTTAAGCCGGTTCAACCGTAAACACCTGACGGCCAAGGTTTCTGCCTTTGCCGTCATATCTGACTTCGATGAAGCGGGTCTTGCCCTGCTTATCCTGCAATATGATGCTGGTGGAGCGGGTGCCGTACTCTTCGTGGCGAATAAATATTGAAGAGAGGAGTCGCTCCCATTCGACGCCTATGCCGGTTTGGGGTAGATCCAAATCGCCGGCCCGGGTTTCATCCTTCATGATGCTGATTAACTCATCAATATCGGGCTCTGCCGATTCGGTGATCAGCTTCTCCAGTGCCAGGCTTCCCCTTGCCATCTTGGGCCAGATATCATCCAGAGCCCCGTTGCTGATCGAGTGAAAGCCCGGGGTTAACAGAGTCAGATCTTTCGCGGTGCTGTTGAAGCAGTAAAGCTCATCGGCATGGCCGAAGATTAAGTTGAAAGGGTTGTAGTTTTCACTGTGCTCTCTAAGCCAGCTCACCGTGAGCGGCTCATATCGTTTAAGTGCCTTAAGCACTAACTCGCCACGGCTTCTCATATTACTCTTTTGATTCATCGGGTTGCGCAGGTTGGTCAGGGCCGAAAAGTCACCCTCCTTGTTGATCCCGAACCAGCTACCACCCGCTTCAAGATCTTTACCCGCTAACAGTTCATTGTCAGGTTTCCAGAAATGGGCAGGCTCGGTGGGACGGTGATGAAACTCATCTCTGTTGGCACAGACTATCAAGGGATACTCGGGGTGTTGATTCAGGGCAATAAAGAGAATGCACATAGGAACTCAAACTTATTGGACTATATTCTGAATCTAAACCGGATTTGAAATTATTGCCATTAACTTGGGGGGATAAGGGAAAGAAAGCCACGAGGATCGAGTTTTGAGGATAATCTCGTAGCCCTTAAACATTCGCGGCTAAAGCCGCTCCTACATGGAGAAACTCGCAGCTTTCTCAGCTCTGTCCCGAGCTTAAAACTATCTTAGCCCTAATGCTTGTGCTCATGGGAGTGACTATGCGCTTTTGGCTTTAGCAGCATGATCCTCGCCATAAACTTTCTCGGGCCTAAGCGTAATAAGCTTGCCGCGAACAGGGCGGCCAGGATGACTAGCGATACCGTGTTTATCGGGTCTGGCAGGGTCATCATGGCATGCCATTGAGGCGCTATCATTGCCGTTATCAATGAGCAGCCAAGTACCAGAGTGATAACAAGCACTCTGAGTGTCCAGTTCATCAGTTTCAACTGAGCAAGATTAAAGATAGGTGCCGCGATTAGGGCCAGCATTACCGCCGGCATACTCCAACCGCTATAGGCTAACGACAGTGCCAGTACCGCACCGCCTAAGTTACAAAAACGCATCGGCAAAAACAGCACGAGTAGCACGGCAACCTGAATTGCCGGATTAGCCAAGGGGACAGCCGGGTGACCAATTAAATTGGCGAGAATCAAGCTTAACAGTATCCAGGGCGCACTTCGGTCAATGAGGTGGGCGAAGCCGAAACGCCAGGGAGATTTGGGCAAGGAGAGATGCGGATCGGTTGGTTCAACCTTGGCCAGCGTCAGTAGCGTCCCGAGAAGCGAGAGGCCGATCAGCTGAAACAGGGCAATAACAGGGCCGAGCAGGAGTGCGGTAATAATCAGGGCTTCCGGCCCCGCTAATCGCTGTAACCACCTCTGACCCAGTTCCGTGTTGTGTGGAGACAGGCCGAAATTGAATCTGATGGCGGCAACTGTATAGCTGAGCAGCAATACCGGCGCAAGCGTCAGCATCCAATCACCCAGTTGCTCTGTGCTGTGGCTGTGATGGTGGTGTTCGTGTCCGCCCGAGTCCATCATCAGCAATACAAACAGTAAGCCGATACCGAGCAGACTGCCGATCCCGGCATGGTACTCATATCTGCCTTGTTTATCTTCATGGCTCTGACCATGGGGTTGGTGCAGTACAACATGAAGAATAGAGCCTGTGACGAAGGACTGCAGGTATACGGTATTATCCAGACTCAAATGAGCGAGCAGTTGTTCACCGGCAAAGTATCCAACGCTGGTCAGCAGCATCATGCAGCCAAGAACCACCATGGCCCAGCGTGCACCCACTTGCGGCTTAAGCAACCACCAGATGGCTAAACCAACAGGGAGTCGATGAAGTATGACCCCTAAGGCCAGTAGAATTGAATTCTCATCTTGCTGAGCCAATACCATGGCCCCGCCGTCTGTGATGGTATGCAGCAGCAGTCCACCTATTCCGAGAATAAGCGTCAGATTATGGGTGACTTCAGAGTATCGGTGGAAGAGTCGTTCACTGGCCGTGGGCCCCCAGAGGCCAATGATGACAAAGATGATGGCAAGGAATCCGCCATGCTCCAGAAGTTCGGGTAAAATATGAACCAGCACTAAACCGCCTAAGGAGACGAATATAAATCCATCCAGGCCTTTCTGGAGTCCGTTTTCTGCCGTGAAAAAGCGATAGAAAATAGGACCTAACAATAGTGCGATACAACTGGCTAGAAGATAGAGCATGATTTCTTAAGAGGAGGCCTTGGAAAACGACACATAGTATACCAGTCTTGAGACGAATAAGTAGAATTTACACACAGAACAAAAAAACGACGTGCTGAGGGTGAATATCGAGCAGAAACAGATGAGAATGTCGCCTGTTTCTGTGAGTTGTGAGCTTGCTGGTGTAATTTGTCTATGGAAGTGTTTGAGAAAGGTTATAGAATATAGGGATATATTGGCCTCTCACTAAGCATGTTTTATGGATATCTTTTCCGCCGCAGTTATGTTGTTTCTTATCATGGATCCCTTGGGGAATCTACCTATTTTTGCGTCGATACTGCGTCATATTGAGCCCAAGAAACGCCGTAGGGTACTGATCAGAGAGCTGGTATTTGCACTCGTGATTATGCTGTTATTTCTGTTTGCCGGTGAAGCCATTCTAAACTTCCTTAACTTAAAATCTGAGTCGGTGAGTATTGCCGGTGGTATTATTTTGTTCCTCATTGCGATAAGAATGATCTTTCCCCAGCCGGGTGGTGTCGTTGGATTGGCGGCGGGTGAAGAGCCCTTTATCGTGCCCATGGCCATCCCCTTGATGGCTGGCCCCTCGGTGTTAGCCGCACTGATCCTGTTAGCTCATACAGACAGCTCCCGTATGATGGACTGGACCATAGCCCTGCTGGCTGCATGGGGTGCGAGTGCCGTCATTCTACTCTTCTATAAAGTATTCACTAAGGTACTCGGAGAGAAGGGACTTACGGCGGTCGAACGCCTGATGGGTATGGTACTCGTGATGATTTCGGTACAGATGTTCCTCGATGGCATTGCAGATTATATGTCCCACATAGGCCAGGCTGTTCCGTAAGCCGAGCTACGGGCTGAAGCGGCTGATTCTTTATGTAGGAGCGGCTTTAGCCGCGAATCTTGCAGGGCTTGAAGGCCGTCATTCTGAACTGGCTTCAGAATCCAGCTTTTGATTTACACTCTTTAGCTTTGCAATTTTAATCGCTAAAAAGCATTAGATCCCGGCTAAAAGCATCGCCGGGATGACAACATAGTTTTTGTTGCTTGTTACTCTTTTTCTTTTTTATCATCTGCTCGCCACTCGCCACTCGCCACTCGCCACTCGCCACTCGCCACTCGCCACTCGCCACTCGCCACTCGCCACTTTCTCAGCTCTCTCTTGAGCTTACGACTTACCGCTTTCTTTTCCCCTCTTGCATCGAGAGCGGCTTCTCGACATAATCGGGATATTGTATTCAATTTATCTTTGGTTAGTTCATGCTCTCTTGCCTCCTGCTCTGTATTTCAAGCCTCACGGCACAGACTTCTGCCGATTATCATGATCTGCTTCCCTATCAAGGTACTCCGACCTCTATGGAGGAGCGGGATGGAAAGGGAAACTTAGTTATCCCCGCCACCTATGTGGATCAGGGAGCATGGCATGGCTTTCACCTCCCCGACACACCTGAGTATTTTGGCAGCTTTACCGGTCCCCTGTTTATCGCTCAGGAGTACAGCCTTCATCTGAGTGACAGCCTGCAGAGGTTGTCGCTTAAGAATATGGATAGCGGCAAAATCTTAGATTTTGCTCAGGCAACAGAGAGTCGGCTCTTTAGTCGTCCCGATGCGTTAGTTCAGCAATTTCGATGGCCCGAACTCTCATTGGAGATGAGTCTGAGTTATAGCGATAACCGTACCTCGGTGATCCGCACCCGGCTCATTAATAACACTATGAGTCCGCAACATTGGCAGCTTAGCTGGTCCGGCGTTCCCTTTAGCTCTCATCCAAAACTTCCTGAGCATAGGGTCATTAAGCGGCTCGATAGCTGGAAAACGGGAATAAGATGGCGCCTTAATTCCGTCATGGAAACCTGGCAGATGCAGTTAGCCGATGCCGAATATGAGATCTGGTTTGACCGTGAGATGCGGATCGAGCTGTCACAGGAGCAGGGGTACCAAGCTTCCACATCAATTATCTCTCTGGCTGGCGGCGAACATAAGGAGTTCTTGAGTGCCCAGCGCTATTTTCATACTAAAGCCGAGCGCATCTCACATGGGATACCCGAGTGGAATGAGATAGGCAGGGCACTGGATACGAATCGAGGGCGCTGGCAGCGGAGAATCGACCGGGCTATCTCGGGTGGCGATCTGGCCTATCGCAAGATGGCCGTGAAGAGCATGCTGACCCTGATGCATAACTGGCGCAGTCCGGCCGGGGCACTGCTGCATGATGCGGTGACGCCATCGGTCACCTATAAATGGTTCAATGGTGTCTGGGCGTGGGATAGCTGGAAACAAGCTGTGGCCTTGTCCCATTTCGATACCGACTTGGCCAAGTCTAATGTACTGGCTATGTTTGACTACCAATTTACCGTCGAGGACAGGGTGCGGCCACAAGATGCCGGTAGCCTGCCCGATGCCATTTTTTACAATAAAGATCCAGCCAGGGGCGGAGAAGGGGGCAACTGGAATGAGCGCAACGGTAAACCGCCGCTGGCGACCTGGGCGGTGTGGGAGATCTATCAACAGAGTGGCGACCTTGAGTTTGTTGAGCTCATGTACCCTAAACTGGTGGCCTACCATCAGTGGTGGTACCGCAATCGTGATCACAACGGCAATGGCCTCGCCGAATACGGTGCTAACCTGCATCCTGCGCACTTCAAAGACGGTAAACCGTTGCGCGGCGCGATAATCGAGGCGGCAGCATGGGAATCCGGCATGGATAATGCCCCCAGATTCGATGATGATGCCAGCGTACAGGTGCTGAAAAATCTTGATGAGAATGGCAAACTCATAGGTTTTTCTCTGTCTCAGGAGTCGGTGGATCTTAATGCTTACCTGTTTGCTGAAAAAGAGCTGCTGGCCAGGATGGCTAAGTTGCAAGGGCTCGATAGGGAGTCTAGCCGCTGGGCGGGTGAGGCGGCTCATTTGAAAGAGCTCATTCAGACCCGCATGTTCGATGAGCGCAGTGGCTTTTTCTATGACTTGAGGTTTGATGATTCAGGTTCGCATAAAATGATAGATGCCGGAAAGGGAGTCGAGGGCTGGCTCCCCCTATGGGCCGGCGCGGCTTCGGCCTTGCAGGCAAAACAGATGGTAGAAACACATCTGACCGAGCAGGCATTCGCAACAAAAATCCCATTCCCTACGGTCAGTGCCGATAGCCCGAACTTCGCTGCGACTCAGTATTGGCGTGGACCGGTGTGGCTGGATCAGGCCCTGTTTGGGTTAATGGGGCTTAAAAGATATGGTTATGACACGGAAGCCACACGTCTTGCAACACGTCTGGTTGAGCAGGGTGAGGGGATCCTTCAACAGGCGCCTATCAGGGAGAATTACGATCCGCTAACCGGCAGGGGGCTGCACTGCACTAACTTCAGTTGGTCGGCATCTGTGCTGCTCTTGATATATGATTCATGGCTGAGTCGGCCGTGAAGCGAACATTGTCAGTTTTGTTTTCCCGAATTATCCGCCCGCTGTACGGTATCGATGATAAAACGATCAATTTAGGCGGGTTAAGCGCAAAGCTAGGTAAAGACCGGATAAATGTTGACGATAAGCTGTGAAACCGCCCCTCAGGCTGTTACAGTTTTGTGAGTTAATGTTATTGGGTGTGCTATGAAAACCGTCCTCTCTTTGTGCGTCTCCATCATTTCAGTCGCCCTGTTGTCAGGCACGCTTACGGCCTGTGCTTCTGGGCTTGACGACAGGAGTTCGGCGGCTAATGACACGCTATCTGATGCGCCTGCTAATAATCTGAAACAGATATCCCCCTGTGGCGCCATGCCGCCCATTAAAGATCGGTCTAAACTTAAACAAAGCCTACTGGAAAGGGGGCTGATAAAAGAAGAGATGAGCCTTGATGAGGCCGACAGAATCGTTGCCGAATATATCAATAAAAGACAGCAAGCCTTCGAGGATTGCCCGAAGAAGAGAAAGTGAGGATAGGTGTTCAGATGAAAAGAAAAAACGGTATTAATCTGCTTTCTACACTTGGGTTATCACTGCTCCTTGCAATTAGTAGTGCTCTCTCTCTTCCCGCCGCAGCCGAATACGGGACTATGGCCGATGCCGGTGTCATTAATAAGGAGCAGATCCTCTATTGGTTAATTAAACGAGGTGAGTTGTCAGCCGAAGCGAGTGAGGCTGAAAAGCGCGCCGCAGTAGCAACCTTTACTCAACGTGCCAGCGGGTTCCAGAGTAAGGGAGGGCTCGTTGAGGCGCAATTTGAAAAGCTAAGACTGAAATCGAGCGCCAAGCTTAAGACTGGAAAAACTCAGTTGCAGAGGAGCGTTGTAGCCTTCGCCGATGCCGATATCACCAAGACCGTTAAGGTGCTGGGGGTATTAGTCGATTTCCCCGATCTTCCCTTTGATGACAATCGACTCACTGCCAGCGACACCCCTATGTTCTATCCCAGTTATCCGACCGCCCATTATCGGGACCTGATGTTCTCGACTACGGGTTTTACCGGCCCTCAGGGGCAAAACCTAATGACCGGGTATCAATATTATCAGGCGGTTTCGGGTGATAGCTTCTTTTTTACCGGGGACGTCAAGGGTTGGGTGACGGCGGATAATAACGCCTCATTTTATGGTGGCAACGATGTCGATAACAGTGGTGGTGACAAGGCGGTACCGGATCTCGTCAAAGAGGCGGTGACCAAGGTTGTAGCTGGCATGTCGGCCGCAGAGTTAGCCGGTTATGACGTTGAAGATCCCTTCGATATCGATGGCGATGGAAATTTCGATGAACCCGATGGTGATATCGACCATGTGATGCTGTTTCACTCCAGTGTCGGTGAAGAGGCCGGTGGTGGCGTACTTGGGACCGATGCTATCTGGTCTCACCGTTTTTTCGTCTACACAGGCGGCAATCCGGGTTACACCGTTCCGGGAACCGGTAAGAAAGTATTTGGTTACACCGTGCAGCCCATAGACGCTGCGGCGGGTGTCGTGGTGCATGAATTTGGCCATGATCTGGGCTTGCCCGATGAGTATGACACCACTAACACGGGTGACGGCTCCCCCGTGGGTTCCTGGTCGGTGATGTCGGGTGGTAGTTGGACTGGCTTGCCTGCAGGGACACAACCTATAGGCTTTAGCCCCTATGCTAAGTCATACCTGCAACAAAAGTATAAGGGAAGATGGGTAACGGAACAGGAGATATTGCTCGGTAATATTCCCAGGACAGGCCTGGATGTTCAGCTGGTCGAAGCGGTGAATCATGCTCAGACAAATCAGATATCGATTCCTTTGCCCACAGCTGCTATTCCTTTTAAGCAGCCCTATGGGGGCAGCTATCAGTACTATTCGGGTCAGGGACATCTTATCAACAATGCCGCCTCATTCGAGGTAGACCTCCCAAGCACAACCCCCCTTACCTTGAAGATGAAGGCGCACTGGAACATCGAGCTGGATTATGATTACGCCCAGGTGATGGTCGACGGTGTCGTCATTGCCGGTAATCACACTAAGGCGAGCAATACCATCAACGGGGCCAGAAACATCATCACCGGCAACTCGGCCGATATTGCGGGTGCCGAGGGAAGTGATAACTGGGTCGATCTTGAGTATGATCTGAGTGCCTATGCCGGTCGAGCCAATGCTCAGATAAGTATCATCTATCGTACCGACGAAGCCGTTGGAGATTACGGACTGGCTATCGATAACCTCGTTATCATGGCGGCAGCCTCACAGGCTTACCTTGATGATGCGGAAACACCAGCCACCATGAGTTTAGCCGGCTTTTCCAGAATAGATAGCCAGCGTCCCGGTGACGCCCGTCGTTATATCATCCAGCTACGTAGCCATAACGGTGTAGATGCGGGTTTACCCAGCCATTCTTATGAGCCCGGAGTCTTGCTATGGTTAGAAAACTTCAGTTATTCAGATAATAACTCCAGTGAACATGCCGGCGTGGGCTTAATCGGCGTCGTCGATGCCGATCAGAATCTGATCGGGAATAACAGTACCGATATACAGATCCGCGATGCCACATTCAGCATGTTCAACCAGTCGAGCTATTTTGGTGATGAGCACCTGACATCTGTCTCTCTGTTTGATGACAATTTGGATTACAGCGCCCCACTCAAACCTCAGGCCGGTATTATCTTGCCTGAGTTAGGTCTGACAATGGAGGTCGTAGCGCAGAGTAACGACTCGAGCAGTGCTACCGTGCGCTTGAAATATGCCGAAGGTGTGACCCCTGAGCCTGAGGCGCTTAGTGCAACCATTACCGCTCAGCAGGCGGCGGGAACGGTAAGCTTCAGCGCTGCTGTGACCGGAGGAGAGGGAAGTTACACCTATGCCTGGGAGTTTGGTGTCATTGGTGCAAGCAGCACGCTGGCTAATCCCACCTATACCTACAGTGAGTCAAATGACTATGCGGTTTCCCTGCTGGTTACCGATAGCACAGGTGCGACAGCCAGTGATCTGCTGTTAATTAACGTTCAGGTTCCTCCTACCGCAAACTTTAGTTATGTCAGTGATGATCTTAGTATCACACTGAGTAACGCCTCGAGTGCGGGAGTGGGTGAGCTCAGCTACCTGTGGAGTTTCGGTGATGGGCAGACGAGTACCTTGTTGTCGCCCAGCCATATCTATGCCAATGAGGGCAGCTATACAGTCTCGCTTGCGGTGACCGACGAAGCTAACAATGTGAGCACCTTCTCTACGCTGGTTACAGTGACTGCAGCTGTGGTTGTGCCGCCGGTGACTCCATCGACAGATTCGGGATCCGGTGGGGGAAGTCTGAGTTGGTTTAGCCTCGGGCTACTCGCAATATTTGGTTTAAGAAGACGGTACTCTTAGTGATTAATTTTAGCGGTTAGGCTTAAACTTAGAGATACTCTTAGGTTCAGACTCTGAGACAGATTGTCAGCGTAATTATAGTCTTTCAATCGCCTGACGGGCTGCGGGCAGGAAGGTCTCACCGACGATAAGCTGCTCGCCTTGATAGGAGAAATAGCGTCGACGCCCCCACAACTCTTGAGTGAGAGGCTGGTGGAGAGATTTGGTCAGTTCAGCCAGCTTCTGACAAGGGGTGAAATGCGCGACCTCAATCTTACCCGGCGTAAACTCATTGTTGGTATAAAGCAGCTCACCCAGTGGGCGAGTACCGAGGTTTAACAGCTCGTTTTTTTTCTTATCCAGCAGGCTACCCGGAATTAAGGTTCGGGCAAAAATCCAGGGGGTACCATCCAGACAGAGCAGGACTTCGCGGACCCACACCTTGTTCTGATTTGGAAATTCGTTATCGAATGGGACTAATGTTCCTTCACCGAGCACCTTAACTTCAAATTCATCACAGTAAGAGCGTAATTTTTGAGTTAAACTCTCAGATGAAAGTAACCAATCGGTTAAAGGTGATTTGGGAAGATCGATGGTTTTTTCTGGTGAAAACCACTGAATTGATTCACCATAGGGGAAGCTTAACCTAGTCACACTCATTTAATTCTCGGTACAATACTGGCTGGCAAACTGGTGCAGTCTAGCATGCTGGAATATGATAGCCAGAAAGATCAGCAGGCATTTGTTACACAAGAGTAGGAGTCATTCTTGAAAATTCAAAAATTAGCATCGCTACTGCTTATTTTAGTCGCGACCGTTTTCAGCTTTGGTGCTTATGCCGAAGACGGAGATATTGTAGATAACTACGCCTATTATGGCTTCGAACCCGATCTCATCACCAATTATATCTCTACCGGTAAGAAGATGGGCTTTGTACGCATCGGTATCGAGCTGATGGTGAAAGATCCCGACGACCTGATCGCCCTCGAGCATCATGATCCTCTGTTGCGTGCCGCCATTCTGGAGATCATGGGAAGCCAGACCGCCGATAAGGTTAAATCACTGACCGGACGCGAAGAGATCAGACGTGAATGCTATGACACAGTCAATCGTCTTATCGAACGGGAAACCGGCAAGGCCATTATCGTCAACCTGCTTTTCACTAAGTATCTCTACGATTAGATTTTTCACCTCCCTCTACTGCTGCCGTTAGTGTCTCGGCTGACGGCATAAGATCCCATATGACTAAGCACTCTCAAAAACAGAACCGCCAGAAACAGACAACTCAGAAGCAGACCCGACGAAAAAAGCCAGCAGGCAAGCTGAAAGCTAAGTCTGAAGCAAAGCTCGATACAAGAGGCAAGCCCGAAACGACAGAGAAGAAAGGCCTCCATGAGCGAAACCTGCATAGGGACGGCTATGATTTTGAACAGCTGATTGAGGCATCACCGGCGTTAAAACCTTATGTCAGACCGAATCCATACGGTAACCTTTCGATAGATTTCGCCGATCCCTTAGCCGTTAAGGCATTGAACCTGGCCCTGCTGCAACTTCACTACCGGATTGAGTATTGGGATATCCCGGCAGGATTTCTCTGTCCTCCGATCCCCGGTCGGGTCGATTACCTTCACTATATTGCCGATCTGTTGGCCGGAATTGACTCGGACACGGTTGGGGATAAAGCAGAGGAGCAGGTTGAGGAGATAGGGACTAGACAAAATGTCCCATACGCTTCTAAACCAGAATCTTCAGCGCCTAAGCAGAGGTATAAGTCTCAGAAAAGAATGAAGATTAATGCCCTGGATATCGGTACCGGTGCCAATGGCATCTACCCGATACTCGGCATTCAAGCCTACGGCTGGCGGTTTGTCGCCAGCGATGTAGACCCGCTGTCGATAGAGAACGTTAATCGGATTGTCGGGCAAAACAAGGCCTTGCAAGGCAAGTTAAAGACACGGCTGCAAACCGATCATCAAAAAGTGTTTCATGGCATCATTCAAGCAGACGACCGATTCGATATCACCCTCTGTAACCCGCCATTTCACGCATCATTGAGTGAGGCGAGCGAAGGTAGCCTTCGTAAGGTGAAGAACTTAGCGGCTAACCGAGCGGCGAAAGGACATAAGCCTGAGCCTGCAGCTAGTAAGGCTAAACCTGATGCCAATGAGCTTAACTTCGGTGGCCAGAAGGCCGAGCTTTGGTGCGAGGGCGGCGAGAAGCAGTTTCTCGCTAACATGATCCGCGAGAGTAAAGATTTCGCCACTCAATGTTTGTGGTTCACCAGCCTGGTGTCCAAGAAAGAGAATCTGCAGCCTTGCTACGCCGCACTGGAAAAGGTGGGGGCGGTGACGGTGAAGACCATAGATATGGCACAAGGTAATAAGCTTACACGGGTTTTGGCCTGGAGTTATCTCACGCCTAAGCAGCAGGCGCTCTGGGCTAAGTATCGTTCTTAGCCTTTGAACGGTTTATTTATCAGGCTTAGCCTGACCTTGATAGTTAGACTTCGTCTAACAACTCGAGATGAGTGATTGCATCACTCTTCGGCTTGTCAGCCGAGAAACGTCGTGGGTTTTCCACCCACACCCGAGGGAAAGGGAGGATCAACAGCAATCCCCCCTCTCCCAACTCCCCATGCCGCCCCTCACGAAGTTACATGCATTGAGTACGGGCCTCGGTGTATTTTCGAAAATAACTATCGCCTCATATTCGCCATCCATGGCTCACCTAAGGCTATCTCGGCATCCATGCCTCAATCACGTGATTTTCTTCAATCCTCCTCAGCAACTTCCAACGGGGAATCATCGTATCTGGAGATTTGCTTGGTATGCCGAGTGTTTTGATATCTGTTAGGGAAGTCTAAGCCTTGTAAAAAAACGCTAACTACCTTAAGTTCATGTTGATGCTGTGAACATACACAGTGTAGCGGTTAGAGGTATTCAAGGATGAGGCGTTCCAGACAAGATAAGGTTACATTTTCTGATAGATTAATAAGTGTTTTTGCTTCTCTTTTCTTTTCTGTACCTACCAGTTTATTTCTAAGTCTTAAAATTAGTCAAAACCTATTAGCTTTGCAGCTCGATTTTACCGTTGGTGGAAAAGGCTTTTTGATTTTGGTGTCAATGTTTTCATTATTAGCATTCCTATTTCCTAAAGCAATTCCTAATCTATTAGGATGGGTTTGGAATATCTTTATGAAACACTAAATGGAATAAAGGGGTCGTAGCCTTTTAAACATTAACGCCAATTCGAAGAGATTGATAACCCGGTGTAGACGCGGCTGCGAGCTTCCAAAACATGGATGTTTTGGCTGAGCCTACAAGGAAGACTCTTTTGAAATCAAGAGCCGGCGTCTAGCAGAGGTATCTGCACTTAAGGTCGTTCATTCACATCTGACCTATAGGGATATAGGGAATGCCGTCATTATGTCGGGAATATCGTTGGCCATGTGATCACGACATTCGCATATCCTTATGCAGCACCGCCGCAGGTTGTTAACCGACAACCCCTAACAGCGTTAGCGTCGTCTTGGCTTCACCAGCCTCGCCCCTAGAGCCTGAAACCTCGAACCTCGAATCAATAGCGAAGCGTCGTCTTAGCTTTACCAGCCTCGCTCCTAGCCCCTAAAACCTCGAATCTTACCTAACTAGGATTCCACAGCAACTGCCCACAGTCAGTGAGATCATACCCACCTAACGTGGCGGCCAGTTGCCGTGTCTGGGTGCTGGCAAGCATATCGAACAGGTGCTGCAGCTGGCGGCGGAAGTAGATCCCCTGTGGCATGACGAAGTCGAAGGATTCTGTGACCAACGGTATAAAGCTGAGGCCACTCTCCATAGCAACCGATTTGCAGCCGAAACCGATATCGGCATCGCCACGAGCGATAAAGGCGGCGAGTTCACGCTCGCTGTAGGCGGTGACATTGGCGTTAAGATGAGACAGGGCGGCGCCTTGCTTCATTAGCCAGTGTTCCAGGTGTTGTTGACTGCCTGCGCCTGCCTGTCTGTCGACCCAGCGCCAGGGCAGCGAGGCAATCTTATCCTCCTCCTGACATTGTTGCAGCATATCGTTGCGTACCATCAGCCCCTGCTTACGGGTATAACCGTGAACCATGACCCATTGCTGGTGGTTGGCGTAGCCCTTAAGCAGTGCCGGGTGGCGGATGTTACGTTCATCTACGCTACCCCAGTGCAGTGTGCAGACATCGGCGTAGCCACGGGACAGGAGATCTAAGCCCATTCGTGAACCGGTCGAGCTGTAACTGATCAAGTCGCTCTTACCAATCTGGGTCATCAAGCGGGAGACCAGCATAGACAGCAGAGGGTCATCGCTGCCTGTGATATGCATACGATCTGACAGCATGCCGCTGTGGCAAGAATCCATGATCCAGCGGTCTATAAGAATCTTAGGAAACAGCCATTTACCCGTGATTTTAGTCGCGGGTAAGACTCTGTCGTTCGCCATGGCATAGACCTTTTTTTCATTAAGATCTAAATACTCAGCGACCTGTTTTGCGCTCATGTAGACGAGTTCGCTTGGTTCTGTCATTGCTGTTCCTTACGGAAGAGTTCTAGGGAGAACTCCTGAAAATATATTTTATCGTGTTCAAACTGGCTAGCTGTTTTATTGTTTCTATTAACTGGTTTTAGCCGGACGTTTAGGTGGCATCGCATCGAGTTCGACATTTTCGTCACCATGGTAGATGAGGAAGTGCTTGCCTTTTGCCCTGGCAATCATGGTGATGCCAAGTTTTTGTGCGAGTTCCAGTCCCATCTGAGTTGCACCGCTGCGCGACAGCACGACGGGTATGCCCATCTTAGCCACTTTTATCACCATCTCTGAGGTCAGACGCCCGGTGGTGTAAAAGAGTTTGTTATTGCCTGTGTCTTGCTTTAGCCACATCTCACCGGCGAGCGTATCTACCGCATTATGACGACCCACATCTTCAACAAAGTCGACTATTTGATCATCCTGACACAGTCCACAACCATGAACTGCACCGGCATTCTTGTAGGTTTCATTATAAGTGCTGATATTTTTCAGCAGGCTATAGATCATGCTCTGTTTGAGTTGTGGTTGAGGCAGAACGATATCATCGAGTCCATCCATGAAACCGCCGTAAACAGTGCCCTGGCCACAACCAGTGGTGACGGTCTTCTCAGAGAGCTTCTCCTCTAAGTCAGCCGTGCTTTCCGATGTGATAATGGCTGCCGAGTTCACATCCCAGTCGACAATCACAGACTCTAATTGCTTAAGGTCGGAGATGAAGCCTTGGTTTTTCAGATATCCCAGCGCGAGGGATTCGGCCCGTGCACCTAAGGTCATCAAGGTCACGATAGGGCGCCAGTTAAGGTAGACCATGAGCGGACGTTCGCAAGCAATGTGCTTCTCGACGCGTTCTCCATTCTCATCTATGGCGTTAACGGCAATAGTTAGCGGCACATCGGTATCGGTTTTGATTAAGCTGGGTTTGTGCTGGCTCAAGGCTAGTAACTCATTTTGAACATTCGATGGAGAGATCATAGCAATAATTGTACCTAGGTTTGGATTCCTCGCCCCAATGCGTGATCTCTCTCATTTAACGCATCGAAAGCGTCCTTTTATGTCCTAGCCTGAATTGCATATAGGACAAATTGTCCTAATCTTAGGCAGGAATTGATGATCCAGCTCAAGTTATCATAAGCTTTAGGCTGGCATGTATATTGCTTTACTAGGGATAGAAGTTCTTTAGCTGGCCTGTCATCTCGACATGCCTCTACAGGCAAGACGGAGACTAAATGCAACATACCGAAAGCCAATGGCCTATGCACGTTTCTCTCAAGAAAGTAGAGAAACAAGTTGGACGCTGGACCTCAGTGACCTGGGAGCTGGATCAGATATTACCGGCGACTCATCAGGCACCGGAAGGCTCCAAAGTCGTAATGCTTGAGTTATATAAAGATGAGCGCGCGAGTTACCGTTTAAATCTGGATATGGACAACGCCATGTTGTACATCGTCTGTGATGAGCTGGAAGATGGAACCTGGGTTCCGGCTGCGGTCTCTGCCGATCAGAACGTCGCCGCAGGTTGTCTCGAAGGTGACACGCCAGTACTTAATCTACCAATGCCTGAGGCCATCGCATGTTGGATCGAAGCCTTTATTACCCGTCACGGTGAAGTTGAGATCTGCGCCCACCGTCGTAAGCATGTAAATCGCCGCAAGAATGAAGGCCCAAGTAGCAATAACAACTTTGGGCAGAGAAACTGATGAGCGATAAATCTAGCGGATTACTTTCGCGTTGGAATCTTCGTCGCCAACAGGTGGCCGATGAGAAAGCGGCGGAAGAGAAAGTACTAGAGGCTGCAGAGCAAGCCGAAGCGCCGACCCAAGACCCTTCACTTAAAGGTTCTTCGTTACAAGATGAGTCGACTGAGGCATCGGCAGAGTCCGAAGCGGAAGATAAGATTCTTTCTGCCGAGGAGTTACCGGATCCTGAAAAGATTGAGGTGGGTGGCAGCTTCGCCAGCTTCATGGCCGACAATGTCGATCCTACCGCTAAAGCCGCAGCGCTGAAAGCACTCTGGAAGCAGCCTCAATACAATGAGATCGATGGTCTGCTCGAATATGCCCTCGACTACAGCAACCAGCCTAAGTTGACGCCTGAGCACTCGGCCGAAATCGCCAAGAAGATTTTCCGCCATGTCATTAAGGACAAGGAAGAGGAGCAAGAGGGCGAAGAGGCATTGACTGCCGAACTTGATACCGAAACGGAGGAAATTGCGGCTCATTGTGGTGAAGAAGTAAGCGGGGACATTTTGGACGTTGAGAGTGATGACTTGACCCAAAATGAACCACAAAAGCAAGACGAACCCAAGGTGACGGTTTCTTAAAGTAATTTTAGAGAAGTTTAATAACCATAAATTTGGTATGTGAATTGCTGTAGATATGGCTATATAAAGTTTGCAGATAACAAAGCAGACATAGAAAGCCAGCAGATGAAATAGGTAAAGCTAGCGCAGATTCAACATAGCGCACTTAAAAGGTTTCCCTGATGAATTGGGAGAAACCGATAGCGACCTAGCTGACAGCAACAGCCAAATACTGTTCAGGAACGCAACGTGAGCAAAAATTTGAATAATGATAGCCAGGTTGAACTCAAAGCAGTTCGACAGCAGGTGTTGGCCAATACTCAGATCCTTCAGAATCTGATCCCGCCGACCGTAAGTTATACCACCGAAGGGAATGTACTAATCATAGGGCCGGAAGATCTGGCCCGTTTAGCGGCGGACAAATTGTCTAATATGGGCAAGCTTGCCATCTTGGCCAATGAGTCTATTACCAGCCAGGATGAAGCGCACCTCGAAAAGGTAATGAGCTCGGCAGAAAATGTTGAGAGCTTTTACAATAAACTCATTGAGATTAAAGGCTTCCTCGGCCAGTTTCAGGTTAAGGTCGACTCAGGTTCAGACGATGCTTCTGATACCAATGCCGTTGAACTTAGCATGGTGGCGATACGTAAAGCCCACTTCGATCTTATCCTGGATTTGAGTCAATCGCCTTGTATCAACCTTGAGATGCTACCACCTGGCTACTTCTACGTCGGGCAGGATGAGGCTAAGTTAGCCGATGCCATCACCCAACTCCCCGATCTGGTAGGCGAGTTTGATAAGCCACGCTACGTTAAGGTCAATAGTGAGATCTGTGCTCACAACCGTAATGGTATTGATGGTTGCAACCGCTGCCTGAACTTCTGTCCTGCCGATGCGATTCAAAGTATCGACAAGATGATCACCATCGACCCTTATCTTTGTCACGGTGCAGGTAGTTGTACCAATGCATGTCCAACCGGCGCCATCAGTTATGATCTGCCAACACCGCAAGCCCTGCACTCTTATCTGCATAAGCTAGTGACTCGTTTTCGTGAGCAAGCGCAAACAGCACCGGTTATCCTTTTCCATGATGAAGCGAACGGTGCAGCACTCGTCGGTGCCGATCTATCGGGAGACGTCATTCCGGTTGCTCTGGAAGAGATAACGGTTGCAAGCATGGATCACTGGATGTCATCGCTTGCCTGGGGAGCACGTCAAATTTTGGTGTTAAACACCGAAGCGACGGCGCCGACTCTGACGCAGATGCTGCAAGGTGAACACAAATTAGCAAACGATATCTTAGATGAGATGGGCCAACCACAGCGTATCTCAGTTATCGACGAGTCGAGCATAGGCGACCTTGCCGCACTGCTGGAAACCAGTTCGAACTGGCCAGTGATTGTTCCCGGTGAGTTTGCTGCCACGACAAAGCGTAACACCTTGTATGCGGCGATTGACCATCTCAATGAGCAGGCGGCATCAGTGGATACCTGCTTGAGCCAAAGCAATATCCCTTACGGCATAGTCAGCATCAACAGCGACAAATGTACTTTATGTCTCTCTTGTGTTTCAACCTGTCCGACTCAGGCATTAACCGATGGTGGTGATAAACCTGCGTTACATTTCGTTGAGCAAGATTGTGTGCAATGTGGTCTGTGCGAGTCGGCTTGTCCCGAGAAGGTGATCAGCCTGACACCGCAAATGAATTTTGATAAAGCGCAGCGTCAGCAGCGTCAAACCTTGAAAGAGGAAGCCCCATTCGATTGTATTCGTTGCGGTACCCCTTTCGCCACCCAATCCATGGTGCAACGGATGCTGGAAGCAGTCGGAGGCCACAGTGCCTTTAGCGATAACATCGAGCGATTAAAGATGTGTAGCGACTGCCGGGTAAAAGATATGTTTGAAGACATCCTTCAAGATCCTGAAAAGCAACTGCGATAAGAGTTTAGCTATGACCGAATTAGTAAGAGAAGTATCAGAAAACGATCAGTTAAGAGCCGACATCTATCAGCTTTTGGCTGCACTACTGCGCAGTCAGCCAAGCGCCGAGCTATTGCAATTTCTAGCCAGTCTTGAAGTCGATGCAAATGACGATAGCGAGATGACTAAGGCTTGGTTATCACTGAAGTTAGCGGCGAATCAATTCTCGAGTGAGCAGCTTGAAGAGGAGTATTTCAACATCTTCTATGGCGTAGGCAGTGGTGAAATCATGCCTTACGGCAGCTGGTTTATGACGGGGTCATTGATGGATAAGCCATTAGCCCTGTTACGTCAAGACTTGCAGCAGTTAGGTTTCGAGCGTGAAGAGGATGTCAAAGAGCCTGAAGATCACGTTGCTGCACTATGTGAAGTGATGGGCACCTTGATTTTGGAGGCGCCGGGCTATCGTCAGCTGGCATTCTATCAGCGCCATATCGGCAGCTGGATTGAGCGCTTCTGCACTAATTTAGCCAAAACACCGAGCGCCGCATTCTATGCGACCGTGGCACAGCTGGCTAAGTCCTTCTTCGAGGTTGAGGCAAACGAATTTGAACAGCTTCAACTGGACATCCCTGTGAACTGTCCAGGTTCTGAGGCTGAAAAAGCTGAAGCCGAGAAAGCCGAAGCGGAAAAAATTGAACCTACTACCAGTGAGCTGGCTTCTTAAGCAGTGAGCAGGTTTGGGTTGAACATGAGCATCAACTTGAGGTGAGTTTGAAGGTTAAGCCACCGTGTTAAAAGCAAACAAGTTGATGTTATAAAATCGAGGGTTCGCCCTCAAAAGTAACCGGGTCATCGAGTCGTTGGCCCACATTTTAACGAAAATCTAAGCGAAAACTTAGGAGACACTATGAAGAAGCAAGCTTCCGATATGGGTCGTCGTCAATTGCTAAAGGCATTGGCAGTCGGCAGTGCGGCTGGTGCAGTTGCAACTGTCAGTGGACAAGCTCTTGCTGCATCACCAAGCGTTGAACCAACAACAGCTAAAGGTGATGGTTATCAAGAGACTGACCATGTTCGCAGTTATTACGCGTCATTACGTACCAAGTAATTACGCCATAAGTAAATAACATTAGGAGAGTGTGTGATGCGATTAACCCGCAAAACAGACCAGGCTGAAGTCGCTAAAAAGCCAGCCCTAGGTCTAAACCGTCGTCAGTTCCTTCAGTCTGCAGGTCTTGCAACTGGTGGTATTGCTGCGGCATCAATGCTTGGCGCAGGAATGATGCGTAAAGCTGAAGCTAAAGAAGTACCCCATAATGCGCCAACTGAAATTAAGCGTACTATCTGTTCTCACTGTTCAGTAGGTTGTGGTATCTACGCCGAAGTACAAAATGGTGTCTGGACAGGTCAAGAGCCTGCATTCGATCACCCATTCAACGCCGGTGGTCACTGTGCCAAAGGTGCTGCCCTGCGTGAGCATGGCCATGGTGAGAAACGTCTTAAGTATCCAATGAAGCTGGAAGGCGGAAAGTGGAAGAAGATCTCTTGGGATCAGGCGATTGAAGAAGTCGGTGGAAAGGCATTGGATATCCGTAAGGAATCTGGTCCTGATTCAGTATTCTTCATGGGTAGTGCTAAGTTCTCAAACGAACAAGCGTATATGTACCGTAAATTCGCAGCGATGTGGGGCACGAACAATGTCGATCACTCAGCGCGTATTTGTCACTCTACCACTGTAGCCGGTGTTGCTAACACTTGGGGCTATGGTGCGCAAACTAACTCTTTCAACGATATCCGCAACGCAAAAGCGATGATGTTCATCGGGTCTAACCCATGTGAAGCGCATCCGGTTGCTATGCAGCACATCCTTGAAGGTAAAGAACGCGGTGCGAAAATCATCGTCGTTGACCCTCGTTTCACCCGTACCGCAGCTAAGTCTGATGAGTTTGTACATATCCGTCCGGGTACTGATATCCCATACATCTATGGTCTGCTTTGGCATATCTTCGAGAACAAATGGGAAGATCAAACCTTCATCGACCAGCGTGTATACGGCATGGAACGTATTCGCGAGGAAGCCGCTAAGTGGAATCCTGCCGAAGTTGAAAACGTGGTTGGTGTACCTAAAGAACAGATGTACCGTGTCGCTAAGACATTGGCCGAGACTAAGCCTGGTACCGTAGTTTGGTGTATGGGTGGTACTCAGCATCACGTCGGTAATGCTAACACTCGTGCCTACTGTATCCTTCAGCTTGCTCTGGGTAACATGGGTGTTGCCGGTGGTGGTACTAACATCTTCCGTGGTCACGATAACGTACAGGGCGCAACCGATTTCGGTCTGCTGTTTGATACGCTACCTGGCTACTACGGTCTTAAGACTGGCTCTTGGAAGCACTGGTGTAATGTTTGGGATCTGGATTATGAGTGGGTTAAGAACCGCTTCGATCAAGAAGAACATTTAGGCCAGGTTCCTATGAACTCGACCGGTATTCCATGTTCTCGCTGGCATGACGGTGTACTCGAAGACAAGTCTAAGATTGCACAGAAAGACAATATCCGCATGGCATTCTTCTGGGGTCAATCAGTTAACACTGAAACCCGTGGCCGTGAGGTGCGTGAAGCGCTGGATAAGATGGACACAGTTGTTGTTGTCGATCCATATCCAACAATGGCGGGTGTTATGCACAATCGTAAAGATGGTGTATATCTACTTCCTGCAGCGACTCAGTTTGAGACTTACGGTTCTATCTCTGCATCTAACCGCTCACTGCAGTGGCGTACGCAGGTTATCGAGCCATTGTTCGAGTCTAAGCCAGATCACGTGATCATGTACAAGCTTGCTAAGAAATGGGGCATCGAGAAAGAGTTCTGTAAGCATATTAAGGTTAACGGCGATGAGCCATTGATCGAAGATATGACCCGCGAATTCAACCGCGGTATGTGGACCATTGGTTACACAGGCCAGAGCCCAGAGCGTTTAAAGATGCATCAGGAAAACTGGGGTACCTTCGATATTAAATCGCTTGAAGCACCAGGCGGCCCAGCTAAAGGTGAGACTTACGGTCTACCTTGGCCTTGTTGGGGTACTCCGGAGCAGAAGCACCCTGGTTCACAGATCCTTTACCGTACCGATCGTGAAGTGAAGAACGGTGGTGGTAACTTCCGTGCACGTTATGGTGTTGAGCATAATGGTAATAACATTCTTGCCGAAGGTTCTTACTCTAAAGGCGCTGAAATTCAGGATGGTTATCCAGAATTTACTGCTGACATGCTTAAGCAACTTGGCTGGTGGGATGACCTGACGGCTGAAGAGAAGAAGCACGCAGACGGTAAAAACTGGAAGACTGATATTTCCGGTGGTATTCAGCGTGTGGCTATCAAGCATGGTTGTATGCCTTACGGTAACGCAAAAGCGCGTTGTATCGTTTGGAACTTCCCGGATGATATTCCATTGCACCGTGAGCCACTCTATACGCCTCGTCGTGACTTGGTATCTAAGTACCCAACTTACGAAGACCGTATGGTTGCACGTCTTCCTACCCTGTATAAGACAATTCAGGATCAGGATTTCGCCAAAGACTTCCCACTGGCACTGACCTCTGGTCGATTAGTGGAATATGAAGGTGGTGGTGAAGAGACCCGTTGTAACCCTTGGCTAGCTGAACTTCAACAAGAGATGTTCATCGAAATCAGCCCGGGTGATGCAGCGGATCGTGGTCTTCGTGATGGTGACGATGTTTGGGTTCACAGTCCGGAAGGCGCAAAAATTAAAGTTCAGGCCATGGTAACTCCACGCGTGATAAATGGTGAGACCTTCATGCCATACCACTTCGCGGGTGTATTCGAAGGTGAAAGCCTAGCGAAGAATTACCCTGAAGGTACAGTACCATATGTGATTGGCGAATCGGCTAACACAGTATTGACCTACGGCTATGATGTTGTGACTCAGATGCAAGAGACTAAGTCTAGCTTGTGTCAGATCACCAAAGCCTAACTGAACTTGATGAGGAGATAAGCCATTATGGCAGTCATGAAATTTCTGTGTGACACCAAACGCTGCATCGAGTGTAACGGTTGTGTCACTGCTTGTAAGAACGAAAACGATTCCGCTCTCGAGTGGGGTATTCAACGTCGCCGCGTAGTAACAATTAACGATGGTGAGCCAGGTGAAGCATCTCTCTCAGTGGCTTGTATGCACTGTACCGATGCACCTTGTCAGGCAGTTTGCCCAGCAAACTGTTTCTACAAGACTGAAGACGGTTTAACGCTACACAACAAAGATACCTGTATCGGTTGTGGTTACTGTCTATACGCCTGCCCATTCGGCGCGCCTCAGTTCCCTAAGAAGGGTGCTTTTGGTAGCCGTGGCAAGATGGATAAGTGTACTTTCTGTGCCGGTGGCCCGGAAGAGACTCATTCAGATGCTGAACGTCAGAAGTACGGTTCAAACCGTCTGGCTGAAGGTAAGTTGCCTATGTGTGCTGAACTTTGTGCAACTAAGTCGCTGTTAGCGGGTGATGCAGATATCGTTTCAAGCATCTATCGTGAGCGTATTGTTGCACGTGGTAATCCAAATGCGATATGGGGCTATACCCCTAAGACTGGCGCGTAGGACAAATAGGGCTATGAACTCTGTTCATGGCCCTGTTACTAGTCCGATAAAGGAGTGAGTATGTTATTAAAATCACTGCGTGGCCTGTTTGCTTTGCTGGTTTTACCTTTTGTTTTAACTATGGGGTTAGGTTTGAGCACATCGGCGCTTGCCGTCGACGATCAAACCAGCCAACAGATGGCCAATAGCAGCGAGGTCGATCTATGGCATGCTGTTAAGACTGGCGATTCTGGTTATACCACCAAGAAGGGCGTTGAAAGTGGCGTTCTGATAAACGTATCGGCTATTGAGGCAACTGAGATAAAGAATCAATACCTCACTCCAGCGATGGGTTTGGCGGTATTGGGTGTATTTGGTGCTTTCATCGTCTTCTATTTTGTTAATGGTCCCTCTAAGTTAAGTAAGGGCTACTCTGGCAAGATGGTATTACGTTGGTCAAAGGCAGACTTGTGGATTCACTGGGTATTAGCTATCTCTTGTCTGGGGCTGATACTTACAGGTATCAACATCATGCTGGGTAAACATATTCTAGAGCCTTATGTGGGTGAAGGAATGTGGGCCGGACTGATTTATGCCAGTAAGTTTATCCATGATTACGTGGGTCCTGTGTTTATCATATCTTGGATCTTGTGCGTCGTTAAATGGATGCCTCTGCAGACATTTAAGATGTATGACCTGAAATGGTTCTTAGTCGTTGGTGGTTACATCAACTTCGGCCCATTCAAGGGTAAGCATCCGGATAGTGGTTTTGCTAATGCCGGTGAGAAAATGTGGTTCTGGACACTTACCCTGTTCGGACTGTTCATCAGTGTTTCAGGCATGATGTTAGTCTTGCCTGGCTTAGATCTTCCTCGTGAAGCGTCTTTTGCGGCACTGCTGATACACGCTATCAGCGCGATCATTATCATCGCATTTACTATCGTACATATTTGGATGGCGACAGTATTGAGTGAAGGTGGTATGGAGTGTATGAAGTCTGGTTATTGTGATGAGAACTGGGCCGTACAACACCACAACCTTTGGTATGATGAGATCAAGGCTAACGGTACGTTGGAATACAAAGATTAAGTATGCAGATCCTAGGTACTAGAACCTAGGAACTCAGATAAAAGCCTCAGCTGATATCTTTCACTGAGGCTTTTTTGTATCTGGTTGCTTGTTGTTTTTTTCTTATTCTTTCAATCATCTGCTCGCACCTTTCTCTGCTCTGTCTCGAACTTAAAACTTACAACTTTTCACTCTTCTATTTAATCTTCGAGCCCGCAGTTGTCTTTGCTGCCTTTTTAGTCACTTTCAGAATATTGAATCCTGCTATTGAAAACCATTCCTAGTTGCGCATTCTCTTAAGTATCAACAGATTGAGCATACAAACTGGTAACAACTGTAACTCGGATTTTATTGCAAATTTATGCAATAAAAATGAACTAATTTCCAAAACATGATTCGGTTAACACTTTAGAGAAAGGGCCGCTGTATTCACGATCTGAATTGGATTTAGATCAATTTTTAAATTCTGATTTTCTCCTATATTGCGCGGGTAATTTTGGGATGCTTCTAATAAATAAGGACTTTTTACTTTTTGAAAACTAAGGAGTAACTATTCGGCAACAGCCGTTTGGAAACCACATTTTTCTAAAAGTAATCTGGCTATTACTAATAACGAGTATTCCTTTCACACCAGGAGTAAATATGAAGAAGCAACAGCCTGATCTGAATCGCAGATCTTTGCTGAAAGCACTCACTATCGGTGGTACGGCAACAGCCGCACTAGCCGTAACAGGTGTCAGTGCCGCTCAAGCAACAGAAAGCAATGTAAGCACTAAGAGTGCTGATGGCTACCATGAAACTGCACATATCCGCAGTTATTACAATAGCTTGCGTAGCTAATTTAGGAGAGTTCGAGCGATGCAATTAACTCGCAAATCAAACGAGGCACCTAAAGTCGAGAAAAAGACTCTAGGCATTAGCCGTCGTCAGTTTATGAAGCATGCAGGTATCACTACCGGTGGTATTGCAGCGGCTTCACTTTTGGGTACTGGCATGATGCGTCGTGCTGAAGCCAAAGATATCCCTCACAATGCTCCAATCGAGATCAAGCGTACCGTTTGTAGTGCTTGTGCGGTAGGTTGTGGTCTTTATGCCGAAGTACAAAATGGTGTTTGGACAGGTCAAGAGCCAGCATTCGATCACCCGTTCAACAGCGGTGGACACTGTGCGAAAGGTGCTGCACTGCGTGAACATGGTCACGGTGAGAAGCGTCTTAAGTACCCAATGAAGCTTGTCGATGGCAAGTGGAAGAAATTATCTTGGGAGCAGGCTTTCAACGAAGTTGGCGACCAGATGCTGGATATCCGTAAGGAATCTGGTCCTGATTCACTTTACTTTATGGGTAGCGCGAAGTTTTCGAACGAAGGTTGTTACATGTACCGCAAATTTGCGGCTATGTGGGGCACGAACAACGTCGATCACTCAGCACGTATCTGTCACTCTACCACGGTAGCCGGTGTTGCTAACACTTGGGGCTACGGTGCGCAAACCAACTCTTTCAACGATATTCAGAATGCTAATGCAATTTTCTTCATCGGGGCAAACCCGGCCGAAGCGCATCCTGTTGCAATGCAGCATATCTTGCTGGCGAAAGAGAAGAACAACGCTAAAGTTATCGTTGTCGACCCTCGTTTCTCACGTACAGCCGCTCACTCTGATCTGCACTGTGCATTACGCCCAGGTACTGATATCCCATTCATCTACGGTATGCTTTGGCACATCTTTGAGAACGGCTGGGAAGATAAGACATTTATCCAAGAGCGTGTGTTCGAGATGGAAACTATTCGCGAAGAGGCGAAGAAGTTCCCACCAAAAGAAGTTGAGCATATTACCGGTGTAAGTGAAGAGCAAGTTTACCAAGCTGCTAAACTTATGGCCGACAATCGTCCAGGCACCGTAGTTTGGTGTATGGGTGGTACTCAGCATCACGTAGGTAATGCCAACACTCGTGCTTACTGTATCCTTCAGCTTGCGCTGGGTAACATGGGCGTTAAAGGTGGTGGTACTAACATCTTCCGTGGTCACGATAACGTACAGGGTGCAACTGACTTAGGTCTGCTGTTCGATACGCTACCTGGCTATTACGGTCTTAAGACGGGTTCTTGGAAGCATTGGTCTCATGTATGGGATCTGGAATTTGATTGGGTTAAGAACCGTTTCGATCAAAATTCATACCTTGGCCGTATTCCAATGAATACTCCGGGTATTCCTTGTTCTCGCTGGCATGACGGTGTGTTAGAAACGCCTGAGAAGCTAGCTCAAAAAGATCGTATTCGCATGGCGTTCTTCTGGGGACAATCGGTTAACACCGAAACCCGTCAACGTGAAGTACGTGACGCACTGGACAAGATGGATACTGTCGTGGTTGTGGATCCGTTCCCAACTATGGCGGGTGTTATGCATCGTCGTCAAAATGGTGTTTATCTACTTCCTGCGGCAACTCAGTTCGAAACTGAAGGTTCAGTATCTAACTCGGGTCGTAGCCAACAGTGGCGTGAGAAGGTTATCGAGCCATTGTTCGAGTCTAAGACCGACCTTGAGATCATGTACCGTCTGTCTCAGAAGCTTGGCTTTGCTCAAGAGTTTACTAAGCGTATCGCTAAAGATGCCAACGACCTTATGGTTATCGAAGACATTACTCGCGAGATTAACCGCGGTATGTGGACTATCGGTATGTCTGGTCAAAGCCCAGAGCGCTTGAAGCTGCACACCCAGAACTGGGGTACGTTCAGCAACAAGACCCTTGAAGCGGAAGGTGGTCCTGCAAAGGGCGATACTTACGGTCTACCTTGGCCTTGTTGGGGTACTCCGGAGCAGAAGCACCCAGGTACCCAGATCCTGTATAACACACACAAGCATGTGCTTGAGGGTGGCGGTAACTTCCGTGCTCGTTATGGTGTGGAATATAAGGGTAAGAACCTGCTTGCCGAAGGCAGCTTCTCTAAAGGCAGCGAAATCCAAGATGGTTACCCGGAATTCACCTCTGAGATGCTTAAGCAACTTGGCTGGTGGGATGACCTTACTGCGACCGAGAAAGCCGAAGCCGATGGCAAGAACTGGAAGACCGATCTTTCCGGTGGTATCCAACGTGTCGCTATGAAGCACGGTTGTATTCCTTATGGTAACGCTAAGGCGCGTTGTATCGTTTGGACCTTCCCGGACCAGGTACCTGTTCACCGTGAGCCGCTTTATACGCCACGTCGTGATCTTGTATCTAAGTACCCAACTTATGATGATATGCAAGTTCATCGTCTGCCGACTCTGTACAAGTCAATCCAAGAGAAAGACATGACAGGTCAGTACCCGCTGGCATTGACCTCTGGTCGTCTGGTTGAGTATGAAGGTGGTGGTGAAGAGTCTCGTTGTAACCCATGGCTTGCAGAGCTTCAGCAAGAGATGTTTGTTGAGATAAGCCCTGCTGATGCTGCCGATCGCGGGATCCGCGATGGTGATACCGTGTGGTTGGAAGGTGCCGAAGGTGGCCGAATCAAGATTAAGGCTATGGTAACACCACGTGTTAAGCCTGGTGTAACTTGGATGCCATATCACTTCGCTGGTGAGATGCACGGTGAAAGCCTTGCGCCAAACTACCCGGAAGGTACGGTTCCTTATGTTATTGGTGAGTCAGCGAACACTGCATTGACTTATGGTTATGACCCTGTGACTCAGATGCAGGAAACCAAGTCGTCGCTTTGTCAGATTGAAAAAGCGTAAGTGCAGATAAGCTAGGAGAAATGCCGTTATGGCTACAATGAAATTTTTGTGTGATACCAAGCGCTGCATCGAGTGTAATGGTTGTGTCACCGCTTGTAAGAACGAAAACGACTCTGCTCTGGAATGGGGCATTCAACGTCGCCGCGTTGTGACTATCAATGATGGTCAACCTGGTGAAGCATCTATCTCAGTGGCTTGTATGCACTGTACCGATGCACCTTGTCAGGCAGTGTGTCCTGCGAACTGCTTCTACAAGACTGAAGACGGTTTAACGCTACACAACAAAGATACCTGTATCGGTTGTGGTTACTGCTTATACGCTTGCCCATTCGGCGCGCCTCAGTTCCCTAAGAAGGGTGCTTTTGGTAGCCGTGGCAAGATGGATAAGTGTACTTTCTGTGCCGGTGGTCCAGAAGAGAACCATTCAGATGCAGAGCGTCAGAAGTACGGTTCAAACCGTATCGCCGAAGGTAAACTTCCAATGTGTGCTGAGCTATGTGCGACTAAGTCGTTACTTGCGGGTGATGCTGAGATTGTCTCGTCAATCTACCGTGAGCGTGTTGCATACCGTGGCTCTAAAAATGCAATCTGGGGTTAATAGATCTGCTGCGCATTTCTATTGATGCCACTGCGTGGTGTTATTCAGATGCCAATGAGTCCATTTGGATGAAAGGGATCTGAATAGCGCTGTCAAGGTGGGCCTTTCTTAAACATTGAACATGATGATTAAGAAGAAACTACTTTGGTTTTTATCGCGTAAAATCCACGCCATGGTGACATGGTGTGGAAGATAAGGATGTAATATGAACAATTGGTTCAAACAGATTGGCTTAACTTTAGTGCTGATGTTTAGTGCTATTGGCCTAGCTCAAGCTGGCTCTTCACAAGGAGCTGAGCAGCCTGTCGCAACGGATGGCCAAATTTGGTCTCAGTTAAAAGCGGGTGCCACAGGTGTAACTACCTCTCATGGTGAGTTCCACAATCAGCCGATCAATACCTATGATCTACGTGTTTTAGAACTTCGTAGTGATCTGTTAGCGCCAGCATTAACGGCTGCGCTATTTGGTATGATCATCATCTTCGTCCTGTTTATCAAAGTGAATGGTATTTCTAAACTTCACGGTGGTTTCTCAGGCAAGCTGGTTTATCGCTGGTCTAAGTTTGATGTATCGATTCACTGGTTAGGTGCTATTCCTTGCCTGTTATTGATTCTGACGGGTCTCACTCTGTTGGCCGGACGTTTCTTCTTCCAGCCTTACATTAGTGAAGGCTTGTGGGCTGGATTTGTCTACGGCGCTAAGCAAGTGCATGACTTCATGGCTATCCCATTCATGCTGGGTTGGGCCTTGATGACCACGCTTTGGGCTAAAAACCAGTTGCCTAAGATGTATGACCTTAAGTGGATGATGGTGGTGGGTGGTTACATCAACTTCGGTCCATTCAAAGGTAAGCATCCGGATGCCGGTTTTGCTAACGCAGGAGAAAAACTCTGGTTCTGGGCCTTTGCTGTCTTTGGCCTGGTTATCTCAGCGTCTGGCATGTTGCTGCTATTCCCGAACTTGTTCGAGCCTAGCCGCACATTGAGCCTGATTGCACTCGTGCTTCACTCTGTCAGTGCCATCATCATTACTGCTTTCTCAATCGTCCATATCTTTATGGCAACGGTTATGTCTGAAGGTGGTATGGAGTGTATGGTTTCTGGATACTGTGATGAGACTTGGGCAAGCCAACACCACAATCTTTGGTTCGATGAGATCAAAGAGAACGGTTCGCTTAAGTATAAAGAGTAGGCTTTAGCTACGAGCGGTAAGCTTTAAGCTATAAGTGAAACACCTCGTTGGGTAACCAGCGGGGTGTTTTTGTTTTATGGTCTTTGGAAGGAGGCTAAAGGTAAGGTGCTTGAACGCTTGAGGTTCTAGCCGGAGTGGTAGGAGCGGCTTTAGCCGAGAATGTTTTAGGCAAGAACAGTTTTCATTCACTCAGTTTTGTTAATCACTAAAACATGACTTGCTTAACAAAAATCTCTAGATTTCCTTGTTAGGTGGCAGTAACTTATAACCAGTTCACGTTTTGGAACCTTCTCAAATGATACTTTTATACCTCAAAGTGGTTTTTTTATTTACCGGGTATCATTCGTAAATTTAGAGTGTTTTTCTTCAATTTTCTGACGCTACTCATAGATGGCTCAGGTAGGAATCTTTATGTCTTCAATTATTCAAACGGCTAGCAGTGAAATCATTAAACCTTATGAGGCTGATATCACTGTGCCCAACTGGATGCTTAGCTCTATGGAGCGAGTGATGCAGTTCTATGTGGATAAGAATCTACGACTGGATACTCAGTCTGCCGACATGATGCCTGCGCCGGTTGAAGGCAAGAAGTATATGCTCTATGCACATATTCCTTTCTGTCATACGCTCTGCTCGTTTTGTACTTTCCACCGTTTTATATTCAAAGAAGATAAGGCGCGAGCCTATTTCGTCTCCCTCAGAAAAGAGATGGATATGGTTAAGGCGCTCGGCTATGACTTCGAGTCTATGTACATCGGCGGTGGCACCACGACTGTGCTGGAAGATGAGCTTGCCCGCACTATTGAGCATGCCAAGACGCTATTTCCGAGTATTAAAGAGGTCTCCTGTGAGTCGGACCCTCAGCATCTGGATAGCCCCGGGTTTAAGCAGCTCGAAGGGTTAGTCGATCGTATGTCTATCGGTGTTCAAAGCTTTAATGATGACATTCTGGCAATGACCGACCGTATCGAGAAGTTTGGCTCGGGTCAGCAGACCTTCGATAAGATTATGGCGGCTAAGGAGCTGTTTCCGATCATTAACGTGGATCTGATCTTTGGTTTCCGCGGTCAAACCGATGAAGTGATTCAATATGATCTGGATATGGCAGCGAAACTCGACCCTCGTCAGATCACGACCTATCCTCTGATGATCACTCACCAGACCCGTAAGAGTGTGAAGGGTAAACTGGCCGCTCCTCAAGGTGATATGGCACGTCAGTATCGTCAAATTCTCAATAGCCTGAATGGGCAATACAACCAGCTTTCAGCCTGGGCGTTTGGTAAGACTAACAACGAAGGGTTCGATGAGTATGTTATCGATTATGATGAGTACTTAGGTGTTGGCTCCGGTTCATTCAGTTTCCTGGATGACACCCTATATGTGAACAACTTCTCACTGCGAAAGTATCAGGAGAATATCGCTGCAGGCCGCATGGGCGTCGAACAACAGAAGAACTACAGTAAGAAAGATGTGATGCAGTATCGCTTCCTGCTGGGTATGTTTTCCGGTCGCCTCTCACGTAAGTATTTCCGTGAGACCTTCGGAGTCAACTTAGACACGGCGCTGTTTAAAGAGATGACCTCGATGAAGGTGATAGGCGCAATTAAGAACGACCCGACCGATCCGGATAATCTAATCGTCACAGATAACGGTAAGATGATGGGCCTGTTGATGATGAAAGAGTTTTATTCAGGTATGGATAATGTGCGCGCTCAACTGCGTAAGCCACTGAAGCCCTGTGACATGTAATGAAAAGAAGCTGTAAGAGGTTAGCTTCGCAGGCTGTCAGGACGCTTAGCAATTAGAGTATGCTCCTGGATTTAAGACCGATCCACATCGAAAGGTTGAAGTTTTGCTTCAACCTTTTTTGTTATCTTACTTTTACCTTGTTCGCCTCTAATCAATACATTTCCTGGTTTTTATACCAAGAGGTTTGCTTTCGAGCTCCCTTAAGTCTCTTCTCTAAGCTAACTACTTCGTTGCGTATCTGCCTGATGAAGGGGTCATCGTAGTTGAGTCGTTCAAACTCCTGCAGACAGGCTTGATACCGCTTGAGTTTGCTCTCAGGAGAGCCTGCAAGCTCAAAATATTCTTCCAAATTAATTATTGAGTCCATTCAACAATCCTACATCCGTTGTGAAACTCTATATTAGCCATTTCAATTGAAGATTAGGAGGTAGTGGAAACTGATTGAATGAGTTGAGCCAATATCAATTTTCATTAAGTGTTTGAAAATTAGCTGCCTGCTCGTTTTCTCTTCGCTTCGTTAATCTTATTTAGTTGGTCATCTCTGGCAGGGTATTGAGAGATCTCTTACAAAAAGACGGGTTAACCTGACCGACTAATGGCTGGAAGGCTTCGTAAGGTCTTGTTGCTAAAATTTTCTTTTCAGGTAGTTTGGAAGCTTGATATACCCTTTGGAGTTGTAAATGAAACCACTGTTCCAGACTGAACGCATTATTTGCAGAGAGTTCGAGTCTGCCGATCTTGAGGCATTTGCCGAATATCGTGCACAGCCAGAGGTCGCGCGTTATCAGAGCTGGAGTGAGTACAGTTATCAGGATGCACAGGCTCTATATGACAATATGAAGAAAGTGCCCTTCGCTACTGTGGGTCATTGGTTTCAATTGGCGATTGTGACTAAAGGAGATAAAGATTCTCAACAGATGCTGGGGGATCTTGCCGTCCATTTTATCGATGGACAGCAGATTGAGATTGGTTTTACCTTTGCCCCGAATTCTCAGGGGCAAGGCTATGCATCTGAGGCTGTTTTAGGGCTGCTGGCTTATCTGTTCAGCGAATTAAAGCCCCATCGGGTTATTGCAACTACAGACTGTGACAATGTTCCTTCATGGTTATTGCTCGAGCGAGTAGGGCTTCGTCGAGAGGCACATTTTATTGAAAATGTTTTCTTCAAAGGTGGCTGGGGCAGCGAGTTTCAGTATGCCATGCTAGCCTCAGAATGGAGAACGGGGCTTGGTGGCTAGTGAGCTAACACTCTTTTCTACTATTTGGGAATATGCGTCAGACCTGTATTCCTTTACCATCATTAGATGATATCTATTTTCTGGAGCCTCAATGGCTAATATCCTTCTGGTTGCTAACTTGAATTGTGATCGAATCTTAGAGCTCGATAAGCCTCTGCAGACGGGCGGGCGATTTCACTATCAAGATGGAGGACAAAGGTTGGGTGGCGGTGGAGCTAATACCGGACTGGGCTTGGTGTGGGCACAACATAGAGTTGCATTAGTAAGCCAGGTCGGTCGCGATAAGATTGGTGATTGGTTACTTGCCGAAGCAAGTACTCAGGGGATCGATTGTCACCTTATTCAGCGCCATGAAGAGAGCAGCTGTGAGATGTTATTGGTGATGACTCCCGATGGTGAGCGAACCATTATTCGTCCACAAAGGCCTATCTTTGAGCTGCCGGCCCCTCCCGTTTGGGATCAATGGGATGCCGTATACTTTAATTCGTCGGCAGAAGGTTCGGTGAGCTGGGCTAAAACGGCGTTGAATCATTGTTTAGTTCTGGCACAACTTGCTAAGGATGAGCGTCTCAGACCCTGCCATATTTTGATCGCTTCTAAGACCGACATGCTGGGACGAAGTGAACTTTCTAATTGGGAGTATGGAAAGAGTATTGCCGGTGAGTCGCTAAAATATTTTATAGTGACCGATGGAGCCGATGGTGCGTATTTATATACTCAGGATGGATGCCAAACTGTCCCGGCGGTGACATCTGACGTGGTCGATACAACCGGGGCGGGAGATGCCTACGCTTCCGGACTTATCCATGGGTTAGCGACAGGTCTAACAATTATCGATTCGATGAATGAGGGGGCGACCTGGGCCGCATTTGCCGTTGCAACGGCTAGTTCCATTCCCGGGGCCGCACTGAAACAGTACCTGAATGGGTAGGCTCAGGCTATTGGCTTAATGCTATAACTTTGCTTAGCAGAGAAGGGCACCTGTCATAAATTTATCACTTCCCGGTCATTTGCCTGTGACATCCGCCCTTTATTGTTTGCGATATGGATTCCCCTAATGGTGTCCTTTCATAGTTTTTAGCTGTTTTTCATCTATTTGCCCCGCTCCTCAAACGGGGCATTTTTTTATCCGATTAACTTATCGCTTTCATGTCCTGACTCATTTACGACTATGCTTAAATTCGATGCCATAGATTCGGTATTTAGTGGGTGACATGCCATGTGGAAGATAAGCAATAGGATAATTGTAGATGGGTAAGACAATTTGGAATGATAAGAGAAAATTTGTCTGGATCCTTTCCGTTCTGCTCTTTGGTGCTTTCATCGCGACCAGCGGGATCAGTTATCAGGTTGCGCATAGCTCCCTGAGTGCGCAAATTGAAGAAAATACCTTACCCCTGACCAGTGACAATATCTATTCGGAAATTCAACAAGACCTGTTGCAACCCATATTCATCTCTTCTCTGATGGCACAAGATACTTTTGTTCGTGATTGGGCGATTAATAAAGAGCAAGGTCCCGAGAAGCTGATCCATTATCTTAGAGAAATTCAAGACAAGTACGATACCGTGACCAGCTTTTTCGTATCTGAAAAAACCAGAAATTACTATCACTCTTCAGGCGTCCTGAAACAGATTAAAGATATTGATCCTGAAGATGCGTGGTATTTCCGGGTTCGGTCACTCGCCAGCTCAGAACTTTACGAAATTAATATAGGTCCCGGTTCCACTGATGCCAAGCAGACTGTCGTGTATGTGAATTATAAAGTCTTTGATTTTGAAGGCGGATTTATTGGTATTACCGGGGTAGGTCTTGCAGTAGAGAGAGTGAGAACCTTGATTGAGCGATACGAGAAACGGTACAACAGGCATGTCTATTTTGTCGATCGAGAGGGGCATATAACCCTTCATGGTGAGGCATTTTCCGGGGGGAAGACAATACAGGATACAGAGGGGGTGGATAAGTTAGCGACACGAATTTTGACCAGTCCGAGTGCGTCACTGACCTATATGAGGGATGGTAAAACGGTCTATCTCAATAGCCGTTTCGTCCCTGAGTTTAAATGGTACCTGATGGTTGAACAGGAGGAGGTCGATAGTGAGAAGAAATTATTAACCACCTTTTGGGCGAATCTTGCCATCAGCTTTATTGTGACTATCGGTATTTTAATGGTCGCAAACTTAACCTTGGGGCGTTACCAGAGAAAACTGGAGTTTATGGCTTCGACAGATAAACTGACGGGGGTTGCCAATCGGCAAATATTCGAAGAGTATTTTGCAAAGGCGATGGCCGAGGCCGATGAGAGCGAGACTCCGGTTTCAATTATATTGCTCGATATCGATCTCTTTAAGAGGGTGAATGACACTTATGGCCACAACATAGGTGACTTGGTGATTAAAACGGTGAGCAGCGTATTGAAAAACCAGCTAAGAGAGAAGGATGTGGTTTGTCGCTGGGGAGGAGAAGAGTTTCTGCTTTTGCTACCCAACCTGGAGTTAAGCCACGCCGTCGACGTCGCTGAGCGGATCCGGGGAAAGATTGCCAAGCGAAAGATCAGAGTCAATGAGCATGAGATCTGTGTGACTGTGAGTTCGGGCGTTGCGGAATATAATCACACCGAAAAACCCAATGAGTTGATAAATCGTGCCGATGTTGCTCTTTACCAGGCAAAAGAGTTGGGACGTGATCAGGTGGTTCTCTCCCATTGAGTGGGGTGCACTCTGCTCCGCAGCCTATCTATTCAATATTAGAATGATGGGTCATAAGAGTCTTGTTGAAAACGACTCTTGCCGTGAAAGATTCTGCACCATTTTGCTCTTTTAGCTTACCGATATAGATCTGATTATATTTATCCTGAGCAATGGATACATCGGTAGAGGTATATATATTTTCTGCGCTATCTAACGAGCTCATTTCAAATTTTTTCGAATCAAACACTCTGGAATCAAATTGGCCTTCATAGACGCTCAATTGGCTCGTCGGCTGCCCCTTCGCATGATTGAAACCCATCACTACGATTCCATTTTCGTAGCTCACAATGAGCGCCGTGTGAGTGATATCTATGAGGTGAATCGGGTGGCTATGGTTCTTGAAATTGAGAGCTAAAGCTTGCCGCCTATGATGATACTCTTCGAGGCTGTTACCTATATCATCCGGCGCAATCAGGTGCGGCGCTATCAGAGGAGCTTGTGCTTCCTTGTTGCTAAGCGCTGCGGCGATTAGCATTGTGGTGAGAAATATAGATTTCATATGGCCTCCTGCATTGAAAGGTTATTATGTGAGCAGTAGGAGAGCTAAACCAGAATGAGTATGTATGAGTTTGTATGCCAACAGATATAGACCGAATTTGCCTGTCAGGAAAAAGTAGGGTGCAAGTAGGTTTTAATGGCGACACATTAACTGAGTGATGGAGGAGACCTGTGCATGTTTATAGCCTTCATAATGGTAGCTTGATATTAAAACAGGCTCCGCCCATATTGCTGTCAGAGATATAGATGCGGCCCTTGTGCTGCTTTATTATCTGCTTAGTGATCGCTAAACCCAGTCCATGTCCGCCGCTTTGCCTGTCTCTCGACCTGTCCAGGCGTACGAAGGGATCAAAAATGGTTACTCTGTCTTTAACGGGAATATTCGGGCCGTCATTTTCAATCGTAATGTGAAGTTCTTCCGGGCTTGCCTGCAGTGATATTCTCACCTCAGAGTTCGCATATTTATAGCCATTACGGATGACATTCCCCAGTGCGCGCTGCAGTGCTCTCACCGATACCGGGGCGATGCAGTTATCTCTGACATCTAGTGTGAGCTTAGCCTCGGTTTCAAATTGAAGGTGGTTAAGCTGCTTCTCAAGCAGGTTCCCTATGTCGGTCGGTTCCAGTGCTAAGCTGGTATCCAGGCGTTCCAGTTTAGAGAAGTGCAGTAGCTCTTCGACCATGCTGTTGAGTTCATTCAGATCCGATTGGATCCCTTCCAGATGAGGCATTTGGTCTGGGCGCACCTTTGAATCATCGAGCATATCCAGATTACATTGAATGCGGAAAATGGGGGTTCTGAACTCGTGTGCAACCGCGTTAGTCAGGTTTCGGTTACTACTGATAAGTTGTGAAATTCGGTCGGCCATAATATTGAAAGTTTGATTTAGTTTACCCACGTTATGGAACATCTTAGTCGATGCCCTGGCGGTAAAGTCACCATCGGCGAAGGCGATATAGGTTTTCTCCAACCGACGTAACCTTCTGGCGAGAAAGAAGAGCACGATAAAAGTGATGATAGCGAGTGCCGTACAGATCTCAATTAGTGTAAGCCACTCCTTATCACTTATCTGCTGCATAAAAGGAGAGCTCATATCAGAAGCTATACGATAGATTTTCTGCTTATCGCCAAAGGTGAAGTAGGCAATATTCTCCTCGGCATCTTCGATAAAAAAATTCCTCTCTAAGAGGTGAGATCTTATCACTGCACTGATTTCAGAACTTGTTGTTTCATATGTATCCAGGGTTAAGTGCATCTTCTCCGTGAACTTTTTAAATGAATGCTCGGCTTGGGCTTGGCCTTTGAGTTCGGCTATCTTTGTCAGTAGACCTGCGGTTGCCGAGATGTCATTGCCGAATGAAATTTCTTCAATCTCATCGGTAGAAAAAAGCTCAAACTGATCCATCGCTATCATGGCGATAAAAAAGGTGATTAAGATGATTCCATAAGATAATAGAAACAGTCGCTTCATCGGTTTTCCTAACGATTAATAGATCTTGATACCATTACCAACGGTCCGGTACAAACAGATAGCCCTTAGCCCGTACAGTGATGATTTTCCTGGGAAGGGCGGGGTTATCGCCGAGTTTCTTGCGTAATACCACTATCTTGTTGTCTATGGTGCGATCTATGCCATCGTATTCGATACCACGAATCGTCTTGACTAAGAAGTCACGGGATAACACCTCGTCGGCATGGGTCGCGAGTAACCACAACAGATCGAACTCACTGCTGGTGAGCTTGGCATCGAGCTTTGCCAGGCGACACTGTTTACGCTGATTATCCAGATAGAGCTCACCAAATGTGAGCTCTTTAGATATTGGCTTCGGACTATCGGCATGACGCCTGAGTAGCATGCGTAGTCTGGCGAGAAGTACCCTGGGTTGCACTGGCTTGACGACAAAGTCATCGGCGCCCATTTCGAGTGCGGCGACCTGATCCATATCGTCTTCACTGGCGGTTAGAAAGAGCAGCTTGCCACTGTATTGAGGTTGGATTTGACGACAAATAGTAAATCCATCCACATTCGGCAGCATAAGGTCGAGGATCACAATATCAGGCTGTTTATCAATGATGGTGGCGACGGCATCGGCACCATCATTGACGCAAGTGACCCGAATATTTTGTCTCTCCAGATAACATGAAAGCAGTTCACTGATCTTCTCATCATCTTCAACGAGTACGGCGGTTATATTGTTCATCTCTTCCGGGGGCTGCTGCGATATCTTTGGCAAATTTAGCACTCCTTGTCGGTATCCGACAGAATTATTGTCAGTAAATTGGGCTATAGGTACCAAATCTTCAAACTAGCTATCGAATTTAATCTTGTTAAGAATGTAGCGTGTATCGTAAACCCGTGAAGTTTTTTCTGTTTTCTCGGTTAATCCGGTGACTTCGACGATGACAGAAGTTTCATTTTCGATATTCCCTAAACTATATAACCAATCATCGCCCTTAAAGCCGACACCACCACTGGCTACCGTGTCTTTGTTGTTTTGCTCACTGCTGAGAACAAAGTAAGGATAGTTGGCGCCATCGGCTAATTCGGCTGCTTTTCGCAGCATATATTTTCTGGCAAGTGCACGATCGGTATGAGTGTTACCGACAAAGCCGATTTGCCAGCTATCTTCGGCTATCTGGGTGATATCGAAGCCCTTGCCGAAACTCCAGAACGATTTTTGGGTATCGTAGGAGGTAGCGCAGCCGGAAACGGATAAAATAACGAATGTGCAGATCGCAATGCGGCGAATAAAGTTCATAATCTAGCCTTAAGTAAGCGGGTTGTTTAATATTGGTGCCATTATCTTTGTTGGTTCAGATGATAAACAGACTCACTTTGTATGGATATGTCTGTTCATTGTTAGGGCGCACGAAGCCATTGGTCGAATTTTTGTTTATTTTTATTCAATAATAATGGGGAGAATTAGATGTCGAAAGGTGTACTCGTAAACCGGTTATCTGGACTGTATCTGGGCAGTGAGACCCGTCTTGAGTCTGGAATTCCCAGTGGCATAGATCAAAAAATCACAGCTACCGAGTTAGATGTCAGCGTTGAGACTGTATTAGGGGATGCTCAGGCCGACCCTCGTCACCACGGCGGGCCGGATCGTGTGTTACATCATTTTCCCCGTGAGCATTACGGGCAATATCGTCGCTGGGATATGATGGCTCAGTTTAAAGATGCCCCTGCGATGGGAGAGAACATCAGCACTGTTGGTTTGAATGAGAGTCAGGTCTATATCGGTGATATTATCGCTATTGGAGATGTTGAGCTGCAGGTGACTCAACCCAGATCGCCATGTTTCAAGCTAAATCAACAGTTTGGTCATAAAGAGTTTGCTTATGCGATGCAGACCAGCGGTCTGTGTGGCTGGTTCTATCGTGTGCTTAAGCCCGGTCAAATACATATTGATAATGGCGTATCATTGATCGAGCGCCGCAGTGACATCAGCGTTAGGGAAGCGATGACTCTCTATTTTGCACCAGAGTTTGATGCTCGCGCCTATGACAGGCTGTCTTCCTGTGAAGGCCTTGCTGCCTCTTGGGTTAATAGCTTACAAAGAAGATTAGACACTCAAAAAATTGAGGACTGGCAGATGCGCCTGTTTGGTCCGAAATCAGGTTAATCGTATTCAGTCCAAATTGATTCAGGGAGAAGAAAGGTGACAGATCAAGCACAAGCGTTGACGCAAGATGAGAAGAACATGGGAATCGTGGTTCACGTCGCCAGTTTTGCCGGCTACATAATACCGTTTGGAAGCGTACTCGGCCCCTTGATCGTCTGGCTGATGCAACGGGATGAGATTCAGTTTGTTGATGAGTGTGGACGTAATTGCCTCAACTTTAAGATCAGCATGATGATCTATGTGATGATTAGTGTTGTACTGATGTTTGTGGGTATAGGCTTTATTCTGGTTGGATTTTTGGCTGTGTTCGATATTGTGGTGACTATCATAGCGGCGATGAAGGCCAGTGAGGGGATATGTTACAAGTACCCTATGACCATCAAGTTTATCAAACCGCGAAGCTAGCCTCTGTTTCCGGGGATTGAACCCCGGAAAGTTAGCAAACTAGTCTATGGTTTTTTAGAGCAAAAATAACGTTAGTGTCGATTAGGCCTAAGGCCATTTTCCAGCACCGCGTCATCTTTGCTCTTTGAGCCGTTATACCTTAAAGCCCGCCACTAAGGTATCCAAGCGGTTGGCTAGCTGATTGAGGGATTGGCTCGCTTGAGCAACAGCTTCAGAGGTGTCAGCAGTTCTTTGTGTAATGTCACTGATCTCGGTGACATTACGGTTGATATCTTCAACCACGGTTGACTGTTCTTCAGTCGCTGCAGCCACCTGAATGTTCATGTCTGTAATCTGACCAATTTGCTCACTGATCCCCGATAGCGACTGACTCGCCTCATCGACGGCTGTGACACCTTCAATCGAGCGAGAACGACTCTGCGTCATGGCATCGACAGCTCTGCTGGCCTCAGACTGCAACTTATCGATCATGATCTGCACTTCGTTGGTCGACTCTGCTGTGCGCGAGGCAAGGTTACGAACTTCATCGGCAACGACGGCAAATCCACGTCCGGCTTCACCTGCTCGTGCCGCTTCGATTGCAGCATTCAGCGCGAGTAAGTTGGTCTGCTCAGATACGGCGCGGATAACATCTAAAATACCGCCAATCGACTTAGTATGAGTCGCTAAAGATTCAATGACCTCTCCGACTTGCTCTACATCATTCGACAGCTGGTTGATGGTATCGCGAGCACGTGTGACGACAACCTGACCTGTATTGGATTCGGTATCGGCATTTTTTGCGGTATCGGCGGCCTGAGCAGCATTACCGGCGATTTCGTTAACCGTTGCTCCCATCTCATTGATGGCGGTAACCACCATCATGGTCTGATCTTTCTGTAATTGACTATCGGATAGGGTTTGCTGTGCCTGATTGGCGACATCTTTAGCCGATAGGCTTAATTGCTCACTGGTTTCGGCTACTTCAATAATTGAGGCTTGGATTTTACTGATGAAGCTGTTAAATCCTTTTGCGAGCTGAGTGAGTTCATCATTACCTTCGACGGGCAGGCGTTGACGCAAGTCGCCTTCACCTTCACCAATATTTTGCAGCATAGAGGCAACGACGGATATGGGGCGACTGACTGAGCCGGCAACAAAAGTGGCCAATACGATAAAGCCTGCGGCAATCAGCAGTGTCCAGATTAAGATCTTGTAGGCAGACTCTTCAAGCAGGGCAAAAACCTCACCTTCGGGTACCTGTGCAATCAAATACCAATTCATCGATGGGATATAACTACTGGCGACGAGCATAGTCTCACCATCGACTTCGGTTTTCAGTAAACTGAAGTCGCTGCGATTAAGCAGGCTATTGGTGTTGCTGTCTCGGTAGAAGCTATTGAGATCGGCATTGCCGATTTTAGACGTATCCTGATGCAGTTTTACCTGGCCTTTAGCGTCGACGAGATAAACAAAGCCCGTCTCTTCAATTTTAAAGGAGGCGAGTAACCTGACCATGTCATCGAGTGACTTCGCCAATCCGACTAAGCCACGGCCATTAGGTTGTTGATAGTTTATGAACAACTTCACATCGCCATTGGCTTCGGTAAAGACATTGAGCATGCGCTCCGTGCCACTGTTTTTATAATCGAAGAACCAGCCATCTTGAGATGGAGTGAGTTCACGCAAGAAACCGTCCTGAGTATAATAGGCGGCAGTTTCGCGATCTGCGAATGATGCTTGTGCTAAACCATACTGCTGGGTGATATCTTTAAGCTGGTTGGTGACTAAGCTTTCACTTTCTGCTGGTCGTCCATCTTCTAACCATTGGATTAACATGCGGCTATTTGCAAGTTGCTCGGCGGCATTCATTAAGGTTGAAATATCGAGTTCAACCTTGTTGCGGATCTGCTGTAGCATGTTTGGCATCTCAGAGCCTAACATTCTCTGTTCAACAATCTCCTTCGCACTGCGCTGACTGAGCACTCCAACCAGAATAGTGGATAACAACACGGCGAGCGTCACCGTAAGCAATATCTTTTGTTTAATTGTGAGCATATTAAATTTCATAGTTAGCAACCTGCTTATTTTTGAACCGATGGGACTTCGGTTACCAAAGTCATGGAGCCTGTGATCTGGTAATAAAAAATAGGTAATCCTAAACAGTATTATCGAACCGTTCAGATATTAGTTTAGTAGGATGTTGGATTTTTTTTCTGAAAGAAAAATTAGCGTTTGCTTGTTTTGTAACGCTTTTATTAGAGAAGAGAAGTATGGTTATTTTTTGACTCGATTGCAATGCTTTATTTGGGGGCGTAGTAGAAAAGCGCGCACTAATGTGCGCGCTTTTATTTGTCTCTTATCTAACTACATATTCGGGTAGTTTGGTCCACCGCCACCTTCAGGGGTGACCCAGGTGATATTTTGGCTGGGATCTTTGATATCGCAGGTTTTACAGTGAATGCAGTTTTGAGCATTGATCACGAACTTGCTTTCACCTTCCTCTTCAATAACTTCATAAACCCCGGCAGGACAATAGCGCTGAGCGGGTTCATCAAACTTAACTAAGTTCACGTCGATAGGAATGCGTGCATCCTTGAGTCGAAGATGACATAGCTGATCTTCTTCGTGGAAGGTATTTGACAGGTAAACCGAAGAGAGCTTATCGAAACTCAGCTTTCCGTCAGGTTTGGGGTAATCGATCTTACTATAGCTGTTTATGTCTGCCATTTGAGTATGATCGGGTTTCTCATCCCTTAAGGTGATAGGGAACTTGCCACCAAACCAGTTTTGGTCAATATAGTTGAAGGCGCCACCGAGGTAGGTACCAAATTTATGCATTGCCGGGCCGAAGTTACGTGACTTATATAACTCATCCTGTAACCAGCTCTCTGTGAACCTGTCATTGAAACAGTCGAGATCTTTACCACCCTCTACCCCAGCCAGAAGCGCCTGTGCGATTGTTTCAGCCGCCAACATGCCGCTTTTCATTGCTGTATGAGTACCTTTGACCTTAGCAAAGTTTAAGGTACCGGCATTACAACCAATAATAAGTCCTCCAGGGAAGCTCATCTTAGGTAGGGAGTTTAAGCCACCTTTAGTGATGGCACGTGCACCATAGCTTAAGCGCTCGCCGCCGGTCAGGTATTTCGAGATGACCGGGTGAGTCTTATAACGCTGGAACTCATCGAATGGACTCAGGTGTGGGTTTTGGTAATTCAGATCGACAATAAGACCCACTGCGATTTGATTATCTTCGAGGTGATAGAGGTAACCACCACCGGACGCGCCTTCGGTTAACGGCCAGCCGCCGGTATGAACCACCTTGCCTTGCTCATGTTGTTCGCTGGGAACTTTCCAGATCTCTTTAAAGCCTAAGCCGTAGTGCTGTGGCGTCTTGCCATTATCTAAGTGATACTTCTCGATGAGTAGCTTGCCTAAATGGCCGCGGCAACCTTCACTGAAGACAGTATATTTTGCGTGAAGCTCCATACCTGGCTCAAAGCTATCTTTAGGCTCTCCATCGGCACCGATGCCCATATCGCCTATCAAGATACCTTTTACACTGCCATCTTCATTAAAGAGCAGTTCACTTGCCGGAAAGCCCGGAAATATTTCGACGCCAAGCTCTTCGGCGCGTTCGGCGAGCCAGCGTGCCAGGTTGCCTACGCTAATAATGTAGTTACCTTCATTATGCATCGTTTTTGGCAGAAGAGAGTGAGGCATGGCGCGTGAAGCGGTCGCCGAGCCTAACATATGGATCTCATCAGATTTGACGGCTGTGTGAAGTGGTGCGCCTTTTTCATGCCAGTCGGGGAATAGCTCACTCAGCACTTTGGGCTCAAATACCGCGCCTGAAAGAATATGAGCTCCAACCTCTGAGCCTTTCTCTACAACACAGACAGTAATTTCCTGGCCACTGTCTTTCGATACCTGCATTAGTCGACACGCTGTAGCCAGTCCGGCGGGGCCGGCTCCAACGATGACGACATCGAACTCCATCGATTCGCGTTCCATCACTTCACCTCTAGTCGGTCACTTCTCCCCGTTAAACGGGTGTTTTAATCAGTCCCTCCACCATACCGCAAAAATGAGCAATGGCACAGAGTTTAAACAGTGATTCCCGTCTGTCTGATACTAATTATGTATGTGAGGGGTGTCACAAAATGTTAACGCCTGATTGATCTTGAGCAAGGAATACAGCATTTCCGCTATGGATTGAATTTGAAATAGGTCTATAATCAGCCCTGACGGTTCTCCGAGCTTTTTGTCCTACGTCAACAGATACGGACGCTAAGCCGTGGCAATAACGCCACCGGGGTGTGAACAGAAATGCTCTCACCTCCCCTTACTTGGAAAGGTGATCATGTCTCAACTACAAGACAAATTTGGTCGAAGATTTCACTATTTACGAATGTCTGTTACCGACGTTTGTAATTTCAAATGCACTTATTGCCTCCCCGATGGTTATCGTCCCGATGGACGTTCAAAATTTCTTGCGCTAAGCGAAATAGAAAATCTGGTCGCCGCTTTTTCAGAAGTCGGTACTCAGAAGATCCGTATCACAGGTGGTGAACCCACCCTGCGTAAAGATTTTACCGACATCATTCGAGCGGTTGCCGATAACGACAAGATTAAGACCATTGCGACGACAACCAATGGCTACCGTTTAGAGAAACACGCTAAAGAGTGGTATGACGCAGGATTGAGACGGATTAACGTTTCGGTCGATAGTCTCGATCCTAAGATGTTTTATCAGATCACAGGTGAGAATAAGTTCGATGAAGTGATGCGTGGGATTGATGCTGCACTCGAGGCAGGTTTCGAGCGGGTGAAAATCAATGCCGTACTACTTAAAGGATTTAACGATAAAGATCTGCCGCGTTTTCTGCATTGGATTAAACATACCCCGATAGATTTGCGTTTTATCGAGTTGATGGAAACGGGTCTCGGGCGCGATTACTTTCAAGCACACCACTTGGCCGGGGCCGATATAAAGTCGCAACTCGTCGAACAGGGCTGGAGCTATGATCAGCCTGCTGCCGATGATGGTCCTGCTCAGAATTTTAGTCATGAGGATCATAAAGGCCGCATCGGCTTGATCATGCCTTATGAGAAAAACTTCTGTGCCAGCTGTAACCGTTTGCGGGTCTCTGCAAACGGAAAACTCCACTTATGTCTGTTTACAGAAAATGGTGTCGATCTCAGAGATCTGCTTCAACATGAGAGCCAAAGGGCTGAGCTTGTTGAGCGTCTTCATGGACAACTCGCACAGAAAAGTGAGACCCATTTCCTTCACGACGGCATCACAGGTGTGACTCAGCATTTAGCTTCCATCGGCGGCTAGTCGATGAAAGGGGAGGCAAACTTATACTCTGATATAGGTGTCTCCCCAAAATGATTCTGTGTTTCACATCTATCGGTAGTTAATCACTTCATGAGCTGCTTCAAGTACTTGATGCAGGGTAGTGAGTATAATTTCGTCGTTAAACATAGAGTTACTATCAACTACAGGTTAAGAGATTAATTTATGGGACACTGCACTAATACCCAATTTGTACCATTAAACATCGCTGTGCTTACCTTGTCAGATTCCCGTGACTTTAGCCGGGATACCTCTGGACAGTTTCTTGAAGATAACCTGATCGAGGCTGGTCACACACTTGTCGACCGTAAGTTGATAAAGGATGATAAATACGAGATCCGCTCGGTGTTGTCTCAATGGATAGCTTCGGACGAGGTGCAGGTCATTATCACTACCGGCGGGACCGGATTTACCGTGCGTGATAATACTCCTGAAGCGGTCAAGCCCCTGTTCGATAGGGAGATAGAGGGCTTTGGAGAGCTGTTTCGCCATGTTACCTATACCGAATTAGGCACATCGACGGTGCAGTCGAGAGCGCTGGGTGGTTTTGCTAACCAGACCGCTATTTTTTGCCTGCCTGGTTCGACCGGAGCTTGTCGTACCGGATGGACAAAAATAATCAAAGAACAGTTAGATGCAACACATAGACCCTGTAATTTTGTGATGCATGTGAAAAAAATATCGGGTTAAGTCGTAGTCCCGGTATTACTAAGTAGTGATACCGGGTGAGTTTTCTATTTGAATTGCGTTAATGTAAAAGGTCAAAACTGATGTCGAATGAATTTACTCATATCAACGCCGATGGCAATGCACATATGGTTGATGTGACCGAAAAAGCGGTAACCGAGAGAGAAGCCAGAGCCGAAGCCTATATCGAAATGGCGGCGGATACCCTGGAGATGATCATGAGCGGCAGCCATCACAAGGGTGATGTGTTTGCAACGGCTCGTATTGCAGGCATTCAGGCTGCAAAGAAGACCTCGGATCTTATTCCACTGTGTCATCCATTGATGTTGACTAAGGTAGAGGTTGAACTAGAGGCTCAACCTGAATTTAACCGCGTGCGTATCACCAGCTTGTGTAAGCTTTCGGGTAAGACAGGTGTCGAGATGGAGGCATTAACGGCCGCGTCTGTTGCGGCGTTGACTATCTACGACATGTGCAAAGCGGTTCAGAAAGATATGGTGATCTCACAGACACGTCTGTTAGAGAAGCGTGGCGGTAAGTCTGGTCATTTTAAGGTATAGAGAATAGTTATGATAAACGTATTATTTTTTGCGCAGGTGAGAGAGTTGTTGGGCGAAAGTGGTCTTCAGGTCGAAGCGACAGATGAATTGAGCTCTGCAGAGACTCTGCGCGCGGCACTCGCTGCCAAAGATGAAAAATGGGGCCGGGTGTTAGCCTCTGATAAGCTGCTTGTTGCCGTAAACCAAACCATCAGTAGTTGGGATACGCCGGTACAAGATGGCGATGAAGTTGCCTTTTTTCCGCCTGTTACCGGGGGGTGATCATGTCTTCAAACTTGAATAAGGTTTTGGTACAAACTGAAGACTTTAGTGTGCCTGAAGAGTACGCCCTGATTGCCGATGATAACAGTGATGGAGCCGTGGTCACTTTCGTTGGTAAGGTCAGAGATTTTAATGACGGCAGCGTGGTTACCGACCTGACGTTGGAGCATTATCCTGGCATGACAGAAGCTGTATTAAACCAGATTGCTGTCGAAGCGCGTGAGCGTTGGCCTTTGAATAATGTGACCATTATTCATCGTGTCGGTACTATGGCACTGGGTGAGCAGATTGTGTTTATCGGTGTGACCAGTGCTCACCGTAAAGCGGCATTTGCAGCTTGTGAGTTCTTGATAGACTTTCTTAAAACCAAGGCACCCTTCTGGAAGCTGGAAGCCGGTGAAAGTGGTAAGAGCTGGGTCGAAGCGAAAGACGCCGATGAGCAAGCGGCTAAGATGTGGGATAAGTAAAAGTTAACCAATTTATCTTCGGGGTTTGGCATATTTCGGGAAGGAAGTGATGAGGAAGTTGAAAGGGCTGGTTGCGCTTTGTGTTGCAAGTTTACTCTTGTGTTCGGGTATTGTGAGTGTGCAAGCTGCGGATCGTGATGTCCCTGCGATTGCGGCGGCATCTAATATTAAGTTTGCTCTCGATGAAATTGCCAAACAGTTCACCAAAGATACCGGTGAAAAAGTAAGGATCTCTTACGGTTCTTCCGGTAATTTTGTGGCTCAGATTAAACATGGCGCTCCCTTTCAGATGTTTATGTCGGCCGATGAAAAATATACCGATCAGTTAGCCCTGTCTGGGGCGACAGTCGATGAAGGTGTGCTTTATGCGATTGGACGATTAGCCCTTGCGGCACCGAAAAGTTCTCCGTTGAAGTTAGACCCGGAGCTCAGTGGCCTTAAGTCTCTGTTGAAAGCCGGTCAGCTGCAACGATTTGCCATCGCTAATCCGGACCATGCCCCATATGGTGAGCGTGCGCGCGAGTTGCTGCAGAATATGGGTCTTTGGGAATCTATTGAGCCTCAGCTTATCTATGGTGAGAATGTCTCGCAAGCGGCTCAGTTTGCCGTCAGTGGCTCGACCCAAGGTGGTATTATTGCGCTCTCTTTAGCAATAGCCCCTCAATTTCAAAAGATGGGTCACTACCAGGCACTACCAGCCGAACTGCATGCTCCCTTATATCAACGTATGGTGCTCACTAAAAAAGCGGGTACAACGGCTAAGGCATTCTACGCCTACCTTCAAACTGAGACTGCTCGTCAGATATTTATCGAGTTTGGGTTTGGTTTGCCTGACTCGTCGACCCATACTGAGTCGGGTAATTAACGGATGGATTGGGAAGCGCTCTGGTTATCGATTAAGCTGAGTAGTGTCACAGTACTTATTTTGATCCCTTTCGCCATCTTGCTTAGCCGCTATCTGGCGTATCATCACTTTACCGGTAAGTCGTGGGTTGAAGCCTTGATCATGGTGCCATTGGTGCTGCCGCCCACAGTGATCGGATACTATTTGCTGGTGGGGCTTGGCAGTCAGTCCTGGCTTGGACGGCTGCTGGAAGAGCTATTAGGCCATCAGCTGGTCTTTCATTTTTCCGGCTTGGTCGTTGCCTCTATTTTGGTCAATATTCCCTTCGCGGTTCAGCCTATACAACGTGCCTTCGAGGCGGTGCCTGAAGATGTCCGGGATGCCGCAGCATGCTGCGGGATGAGTCGAATGAAGGTGCTTTTTAAGATTGAGCTCCCTATGGTATGGCCCGGTGTGTTGACCGCTTTGGTGCTGTGCTTCTCCCATGTCTTAGGCGAATTTGGCGTCGTCCTGATGATGGGCGGCAATATTGCCGGAGAAACTAAGACCATCGCCATCTCCATCTATGACAGTGTTCAGGCATTCGATTTTGCCAGTGCCGGACAGATGTCTCTGGTGTTACTCGTTTTTGCTGTAACCGTATTGGCATTTACCACCAGTTTGTCCAGAAGTATGGGAGCGGCACATGTCTCAAGACGTCGGTGATCTTTATTGTCGTATCAGACAAGATAAGCAGATCAGGCTCGATGCCGAATTTACCTGTAAGGCCGGCGAGGTCATGGCGGTTGTTGGCCCTTCCGGTGGCGGTAAATCGACCCTGCTTCGAATGATTGCCGGCTTAAATCAACCTGAGTCGGGTGAGATCCGCTACGGAGATATCTCCTGGTTTAAAGGTGATGCCAAGGTTAACCTGACCCCTCAACAGCGTCATCTGGGTTATGTGCCTCAACATTTTGGTCTGTTTCCTAATTTAACCGCGCTCGAGAATGTGGTTGCCGCACTGGATCATATTCCTAAGTCTGAGCGGATCCCCCGTGCTAAAGAGTGGCTGGAGAGGGTGAACCTTCATGGCTTACCCGATCGTTTACCTGCCAACCTGTCCGGCGGACAGAGGCAGAGAGTGGCATTGGCCAGAGCGCTTGCTCGGGAGCCGTCGGTTCTCTTGTTGGATGAGCCATTTTCTGCCGTGGACAGAGAGACCCGTGAGCGTCTCTATCTCGAGCTGGCCAGATTGAAAGAACAACTCTCTATTCCCGTTGTCATGGTGACTCACGATCTTAATGAGGCGTTACTGCTTGCCGATAATATGATTTTGATAAGTCAGGGGAAGATGTTGCAGCAGGGGATACCTCAGGAGGTATTGACTCGTCCTCGTAATGAAGCGGTTGCCAAGCAGATGGGGTTGCGTAATCTCTTCGATGCTCATGTGATTGCTCAGGAAGAGGAGCGCCAGATCACCTGGTTGAAGTTTGGCGAACACCTGATCGCCAGCACCTACTTCGACAGCTTAGCCGTCGGGACTAAGGTGCGTTGGGTGATCCCAAATCACGGCATACGATTTAACTCGATTAAACAGGGCAGGCTATGTCGAAGTTTCAACAAGTTAGATATCACCATAGACTCGATGTTGACTATGGGAGAAACCGTCAGAATCGTCGCAAGCGTTAAGGGAGTGCGCCATCAGATTAATGCCGAGGTGCCGCTGCATCTGGCATTAAAGCTTGAGTTGGCAGAGGGGGTTAATACAACCGTTGCCTTAAAATCTGAGCTTATTCATATTCTGGAGCCGCAATAGGCCACGATTTTCAGGCTATAGATGGTAACCAATATTTTCGGCTCCCATTTATGATCAAACATTAATCTGATTTCCATCTCTCCTTTACGGTTAAACGCATAAGATTAGCCTTAACTTAAAAGGAGAACTCAAAATGTCTAAAAAATTAACCGGCTCCATCATCTTATCTTGTGTATTAACCCTGCCAGCATTTGCTGCCTATAACGGTCCGGGAGTTAATAGCCATGCAAAAACGGCGGCCGAAGCCGGTAAAGCGAAAGATGACACTCCAGTAGAGCTGACGGGACATCTGGTTAAAAGCTTAGGCGATGAAAAGTACCTTTTCCGGGATACGACCGGCGATATTGAGGTCGAGATTGATGATGCGCTTTGGCGTGATATCGAAGTCTCCAGCGATACAACTGTGACGCTCAGAGGCGAGGTCGATGATGAGTGGCAAGGTATCGAGATCGAAATTGACAGTATCGACCTGATTAACGAATCGGGTGTTTAGCCATTGAGTCATCCTATAGAGTCTGTAATCATTAAAACTGCATCGACTCGGATAGGCTCAGTTGAAGTAAAATTGGCAGTAGAATTATCTGAACGGTAACGGTTTTTTCTTTATTGATATAAGATGAAACGTGTATAAATGATAACGGAGGAGCGATGGCTCGTTGGCTAGTTAGTTTAGTTCTTTTTTCAAGTACCGGTTTTTCTGGCGCATGTCTGGCTGGAGCCTCTGTATTGGAACTGCTCTCAGATGGGCAAAATATCTCTCCGCAAACGTTTATGCTACAAGTCGAGAAAGACTACCCCGGTGTAATAAGCGAATTTGAAATAGATGTTGAGAAGGGTGAGCTAATCTATGAGATTAGCGTTATAGACACCAGTGCTGAAACCATCACCGAATTTGAGTTCAGAGCCAAAGATGGCCGACTGATCCATCAACGGGTCGAGTCTCTTGAAGCCGATGATAAAGATGAGCTTAAAGCTGTGAGTGTGATGGAAGATGAGTCGTTAACTTTTAGTTATCTGGTAAAACAGGCGATGGTAGACAGCCAAGCGCACATTGTGGAAGCCCAACTGGATCACGACCTTAATATCAGTTACCTGGAGTTAAAACTGTTAGATGGAAACGGTAAGAGTAAGATTGCATTCGATATTAAAACTCAACGTCCTCTACCAATGCTTAAATGGAACTAGGTTACCTGTATGAAAATTTTACTTGTAGAAGATGATGCAACCACCATCGAATATGTGGTTAAAGGCTTTATGGAGCAGGGGCATAACATCGAGACCGCAAGTGATGGTCATCAGGGCTTGCTCCTCGCGACGAGTATGAAGTATGACCTGGTGATATTAGACCGTATGCTACCTCAACTTGACGGATTAAAGCTGCTTGCTGCACTCAGGGCAACAGGTAGTCAGACACCGGTATTGATCCTTTCGGCGCTAAGCCATGTCGATGAGCGTGTAAAAGGCTTGAGAGCGGGTGGCGATGACTATATGACTAAGCCCTTTGCCTTCTCTGAGTTGCTTGTTCGCGCCGAAAAACTGATGCAGAGAGGCTTTTCTCAGCCTGCCGATACCGAGCTGTCCGTGGGAAACCTGGTGATGGAGTTGCTTACCCGTAAAGTGACCTTAGACGGTACCGAGCTTATGCTGCAACCTAAAGAGTTTCAACTGTTAAAGTACTTGATGGAACACCCAAACCAAGTTATTAGCCGCACACTGTTATTCGAAGCCGTGTGGGATTACCATTTTGATCCCCGTACCAATGTGATTGATGTTCATATCGCTAAGCTCAGACGCAAATTTGAAGAGCTGGGATTTGGTGAGTTGATTGAAACCGTTCGAGGTGCAGGTTATCGCCTCCGCCAAGGGAATTAAGCCTTATCAGAGTAGTGCCTGGCGCATTACCATTATCTTCTCGGCTCTTGTTACCTTAATCATAGGTACCTTGCTCTTTGGCATGTACCGGCAATTGATGAACGAGCAGGAGCTGCAGACAGATCAACATCTCGCGGCTGAAAAAGCCCGCTACCAACAGATGGCACTGACCTTAGATCGAAGAAGCTTCGGTATACAGGTCAAGACAGCCGATCCTAAAACGGCTCTTGTCGTATGGCGTAACTCTTTCGATTTGGTTGGCGCACTGAGTTTGATGCCCGATGATATGCCTATGCTGCCGCAAACCCGTGAGTTCCCGATATTGACCGGTGGTCCGGATAAGCTACATATTCTCACCGGTGGCTTAGTCATGACCCGCTATGGCCCGGTTTTAATCGCTACACGAACCGATCAGCTCGCAACCTTGATAGACAGATTCGTTAACGCTGCCATCACGGCTCTGATGTTAACCATAGTGCTGACTCTGGCCTTAGGTTATCTGTTTTCTAAGGCGATCTTACGCCGTCTGGTGCAATATAACCGTCTTAGCCGTCGCATCGAGCGGGGTGAGTATTCGACACGTTTTCCTGTCAGTTGGCGCCAGGATGAATTTGACATGCTGGCCAGCAAGTTTAACCGGGTGCTGGACACGCTGGAAAACAACTTGGCGGCAGTGAGAGGGGCGACAGACAACATTGCCCACGATCTCAGAACGCCTCTGTCACACTTAAGGATAGGTTTAGAGCAGCTGCCTGACAGGTCCTGTGAAGAGTTGCCCGAAGCCTGTGCCATATTGACCGAGAAGTTAGATCATTGCCTGGCGACGTTCGATGCCATGCTCTCACTGACCCGTATCGAAGAGGGGCAGCAGACATTAGAGTTACAGGAGCTGAGTCTAAAGCTTTTATGTGAAGACCTGTTTGAGATGGCCGAAGCCATGGCTGAGATGAATCAGCAGACTCTTTCGGTTACCACGGGAACAGACGTTAAATTAACCGGTGACAAGTACCTCCTGTTCCAGGCTCTGTTTAATCTGGTCGATAACGCGATCAAGTATGCGGGTGAAGGTGCGCATATTGAGATAGTGCAGCAGGGGAGAGAGATACAGATCCGCGACAATGGCCCCGGTATTCCCAACGAAGCGAAAGATAGGGTCTTCGAGCGTTTGGTCAGGTTAGACCCGAGTCGCCACAATCAGGGCACAGGGTTAGGGTTATCGTTAGTGAAAGCAATTTTGGCCAGACATGATGCGCGGGTTAAGTTAATGGATAACCAGCCCGGGCTGATAGTGAGTATTACTTTCTAGTGCACCAATATCTTATTTTATATATAGACAGTGAGCAAACGATAGATGTACCAGATAATTGCAGATGAAGCTGATTTTTTAGTGATATCTAAATCCCACGATGTCCACTTTCACAGTCAGGATGGGACGGCAGGGGTTATGGCCCAGGTTGAACAAGATCTCGGGGTGAAACTCTTCTCGGTTCATCGCCTCGACACCCTGACTTCCGGGTTATTGTTGTTTGCCAAGAGTAGTCGGGCCGCAGCCGAGTTTACGCAGCTCTTCACTGAACATAAGGTTCAGAAATATTACGTGGCGATAGCGAAAGGAAAACCAAAGAAGAAGCAAGGTTGGGTGGTCGGAGATATGGCCAAATCTCGTCGCAGCATGTACAAGCTAATGCGTACGATGGAGAACCCTGCGATGACACAGTTTTTTTCTCAATCTGTTGCCGAAGGCGTTAGGTTGTATCTGCTTAAACCTTTGAGCGGAAAGACCCATCAATTAAGGGTGGCACTTGCCAGTATAGGCGTGCCGATTTTAGGCGATAGGCTTTACGGTGGCGGCGAGGCCGACCGGGGCTACCTGCATGCTTTTAGCTTAAGTTTTATCTTTCGCGCTAAAGCGTACCAATACTTGAACTACCCGGCGCAAGGCGCTGAATTTACAACTCCTGATGCAATTAAGCAGTTGCAAATATGGTCGGAGCCTGAGAAGTTAGATTGGCCAAAACGAAAATGAATTATTTTTAGGGAGATTTATTAATGGACACCAATAAGCTTTTACTCATTATTATCGCTATCTTGCTACCCCCCGTAGCCGTATTCCTGAAATCGGGTGTAGGTAAAGACCTGTTGATTAACATCATCCTATGCTTGCTCTTCTTTATTCCTGGTCTGCTGCATGCGCTCTGGGTTGTGACTAAGTAACCTGCTCAGTAGAGGGTGTTTGACAGATAAAATGCAGCCAAATGGCTGCATTTCTATTGAGAGGCAGTAGGTCTGTACCAATTAGTCTATCTCTCCTGTAACTATTTTCTCATAGACGCCATTCGAGTGGATAATCTCTATCCCCTTGTCTAATGCCTTTGCGAGTGCTTCAGAGCCTGGATGCTTTCGAGAGAAGGCAAGGTGGATTCTGCTCTCTTTATTCGGGAAGCCTCTATATAAGCTTGTTGAGTCCAACTTCATCTTATTCAGGGTGTACTTTGCCACTTCATCGTACATGATCACGGCATCGACTCTGCCAGCCAGCAATATATTGATGAGTTGAGTCTGACTGGAGACTTTAAGCTCTCTGAATCTGTGCTGCTCATGTTCGAATGTCTGCCCATATTCGTAGCCGAAAATCCGTCCAACTTTAAAATCGTCAGGAAGATCGTTAATGTTGGCGTATTGAGCCCCATCTTCCGGACGGAAAAAGAATGAGGATTTAGCCATGAACAGGGCTGAATTGCCAAATAGATAAATAGCCTCAGTGGAGGCTTGTTTGCTCACATTAAACCCGCCAACGACATTGCCACTCTTAATATCGTAAAGCACTCTTGCGTAGGGCAACACCTGGATTTTCGGTGTAATACCAACGGCCGAAAATGCATGTTTTACTATGGATGTCGACAGACCCTCTCCCATTTCATCGGCATAGGGAGGCCAGCTATTTTCTACCGCTATGATAGGAAAATATGCCGATTCTTGAGCGGGAGCTTGTCGCTCTGCGGCTGCGCTGCTTAAGCTAACCAGAAAAACAAGAAGGGGCAGAGTCGCCAGAGATAAGTGTACCTGTATTGTCATGGCAAGGCTTAAAGTTAATAGTTCGTTTAAGTAATGCTAATATAAATCTGGTGTAGTGCAAATAAAAGATGGCGTGTGCATTTAGGTATTATGTGCGCTGCTGATATATAATGGCCTGCTGATTAAAGCGTTGACCGGGCCGCAAGATGAATCGAAAGAAAAAGATTAACCAAACACTTAAAAGCAAAGCTAAAAAAGCCAATGCCAAGCTGCACGGCCATAATAAACCCAAATATATCTCTAAAGATGAGCGTGCCAGACTCGCCTTAGAGGAGGTACAAGCAAGCCCTATTGCTGCAGATTAATCTAAATCTGTGCCTCTTCGGGCCAGGTTACTTTCATATACATCTGTAAAACACCTTCAGCTTCCCATTCTTGCGGGTTGTTAATTCACCTATGTGGTGGATTATCATCCTGATGATGTGTTTTTTCCTCTTTATTTGCGACGAATATGCCTTTTTGCTAATTCGGCAATACCGTAAACATGGTGAGTTGTGGCAGAATGCCCGGCTGTCTCATCATAGGTACCGAACATCTCTCTTTGTTAGGTACTGACCGAAAGAAAGTAAAGTTATTGATAGCCTGAATTCTGATGTTTCAGGTTAGCGCAGTTTGGCTTTACATATTCAAATAGGAGTTTCATGAATACAGTTTATTCAATAGGTGAACTAGAGTCGTTCTTAGTGGCTATTTTGGTGCTTTTCATTGGCCATTTTGTCAATCGTCACGTTGCCTCATTCAGGAAATATAATATTCCTGAACCTATCGTCGGTGGCCTGATTGTCGCCGCGATCATCACAATTCTGCACTTTAACAATGTTGCATTGGAATTTACTCTGTCGATGCAAAACACCCTGATGCTGATGTTTTTCAGTACGGTTGGTTTAGCGGCAAGTTATAAGTTATTGCTCAAGGGAGGCAGTAAGGTCTTTATCTTCTTAGGTATCGCTTCTCTCTATATCGTGATCCAAAATGCCGTGGGTGTCAGTTTAGCTACGACGCTGGGATTAGAACCTCTGATGGGGTTAATTGCCGGTTCTATCACCCTGTCTGGTGGTCATGGAACGGGGGCTGCGTGGGCACAAACCTTTTCAGACACCTACGGCATCAACACCCTCGAGTTCGCCATGGCTGCGGCTACATTTGGCCTGGTCATGGGCGGGATAATCGGTGGTCCGGTAGCACAGAGGTTGATCAATAAAAATGATCTGCTCTCTTCATATGGCGTAGGCGGTAATCACCATAAAGATCACCCAGATCTTCTCACCTACGATCAGTTAGAAGAGGACAGGGTGACGGCTAAGAGTATCCTCGAGGTACTCTTCCTGCTGCTTCTGTGTGTAGCGGGTGCTAAATGGATCGGTTCGCTGGTTTCTACTATGGATATTGGCTGGCTGAAAATGCCAGACTTTGTCTATGCACTGTTTTTAGGTGTGGTGATCACCAATATCACTGAGTTATCCCGTGGTTATAAGATAAACAGTGAGAGTGTCGACGTTCTGGGTACGGTATCTTTATCTCTGTTTTTGGCTATGGCACTGATGAACCTGAAACTTTGGGAAATATTCGATCTTGCCGTGCCTTTATTGATAATCCTGTTGGTGCAAACCATCACCTTAGCGTTCTTTGCTTATTTTGTGACGTTCCGACTGATGGGAAGTAACTATGATGCCGCCGTGATGGCTGGTGGTCATTGCGGCTTTGGTATGGGGGCAACACCTACGGCCGTAATGAATATGGGTGCACTCGTTTCGAGAACGGGGCCGTCGCCGCAGGCCTTCATGGTCGTACCAATCGTCGGGGCTTTCTTCATCGATATTGTGAATGCGATTATCCTGCAGGGCTACTTAAGTTTTATCGGATAAGCTTGAACTAAACCAATAGCGCGAGCTCTCCCAAATAAAAGCACTTCTTTTTGAAGTGCTTTTTTGTATCTGTTCTCAATTCCTTGCTCCCCAACTCATTCCCTCTAAGAAGCTGACAAGTCAGACCGCAGGAACAATAACTAACAAATAATTTACAATCGGTGCAATCAAACAGGGTCTAGTATTCGTTATAGATATGAACACTTCATTTTCTATAAGGACAGAACGATATGAACTCTACTAACAAAGCTCTCGGATTAACTGTGGCAGGTATTTTGGCTGCGGGAATATCCATGGGGGCTAACGCGGTTCCAGAACAGCCCACGCAGTGGGAAAAATGTGCAGGTATTGCCAAGGCTGGGGCAAATGATTGTGGTGCACTCGATGGCAGTCATGGCTGCGCCGGACAAGCTAAGTCTGACAACTTACCCAATGAGTGGGTCTATGTGCCTGCCGGAACGTGTGAAAAGATCACTGGCGGCGTCATTAAAGCCGTGAAACCGGCTAAATCCTGATGAAACGGGGGAGTCTGAACGGTGCGGGAATTGGCCTGCGCATCCCCCATGTGCAGCAGATCTTAGCTGCCGATGAATCCGATATTCCATGGTTTGAGGTGTTGGCGGATAACTGGTTAGTTGAAGGAGGGCTGAATAAGCAGATGCTCGAGGCCATTGCCGAACGTTATCCTCTGGTGCTCCACAGCGTAGGCCTTTCCTTAGGTGGTTTGCCTGCCATAGACCTGGACTATCTGGCACAAATCAGAGCGTTAAAGGAATCAACGGGCGCCCTCTGGTATTCGGAGCATGCGAGCTTCTCTGGTAATGCCGGACGTAAGGTCCCCGATCTCTTGCCCTTACCCTACACCGAAGAGGCGGTGAAACACCTGAGCCGACGTATTATTCAGGTGCAGGAGTTTATGGGTGAAAGAATTCTGCTTGAAAACGTGTCTACCTATGTAAGCTGTCAATTTAATGAGCTGACCGAAGGAGAGTTTCTTGCTGCTGTGGCGAAAGAAGCCGATTGCTATCTGCTGTTAGATATCAATAACGCCTATGTCACGGCTAAGAATCTCAATCAGGATATGCAGGCGTTTATGGAAGCTATTCCGGTGGAGCGGGTGAAGCAGATCCACCTCGCGGGTTTCCATGACAAGGGAGACTTTCTGCTCGATGCCCATAACCATCCGGTAGACAAAGATGTATGGCAGGAATTCGAGCATTTTATTGCCAAAAATGGAGCCATACCCAGCATGATCGAGTGGGATAACGACTTACCACCACTGGAGAGGTTGCTCGCCGAACGAAATATCGCAGCGGCGATATTACAGGCCGCCGATGAAAATCGGCACCCGAATGGTAGTCGAACCGATTCTCGCGGGAAAGCTGAGGGAGACAGAGGGGTAGGACAATGCGCTTAGCTCAATGGCAGAACTCATTTATGGAGGCGCTCAGTCCGGAAGGCTGTGATGAAGAGTTCCTTTCACTGGTAAACCCCCGTGAGTCAGCCCGGTTAGAGATATATCGTAATAACACCCTACAGGCCTTAAAGGCGACTTTGATTAAGGCATTTCCTATCTGTGAGCAGATTGTCGGCGAGGGGTGTTTCTCTAAGATGGCTCAGGATTACCTTAACGTTAATCCTATGCAGGAGAGTAATCTTAACCATTATGGTGAAGGTTTTCCCCGGTTTATTGAGGAGATACTTGAAACTAACTTAGCATTTAATGGACTCGAATATCTCCCCGAGCTCGCTCAACTCGAGTGGTTGCTGCTTAAGAGTTATTATGCCGCGGACGGTAGACCCTGCCTCGAATTGGCTGAAATAGCTGGACTTAGCGAACGACAGCAAGAGAATGTCGTTATGATATTGCGTCCCGATATTTTTATACGAAGTTCAGGTTTTCCTCTATATGAGATCTGGCTGAATCATCAAGAGCGCAATGCTCAAGAGCACAGTGACCATGTTGAGATTGATATGCCTCAGGAGCATTATCACTTCTGTATCTATCGTGATCCCTTTAAACCCAGAGTGGAGCGCATATCCCGCCTCGGGTATGAGCTGTTAATGGCGTTCGATGCCGAAGTGACCTTAGGAGTGATGACGGAGGCGTCTTTTGATATGACGGACCTGGCGGAATTCATCGCTAAGGGCTGGATATGTGGATTTCGCCTGCGAGAGCCAAGATAAATGTTGTCTCGCGAGCAGCTTCACGGCCTGTATCGTTACTGTTTCTGTTTAACGACCGAACGCGGAAGTGCGGAAGATCTACTGCAAACGTCGCTGGAGAAGTGGATTCGACGGGGTAAAGAGGTTGAGTATTCCCATGCCTACATAAGGAAGATCATTCGTAATCAATTTGTCGATGATTGCCGTCGCAAACAGAAGGTGGCATTCGAGTCTATCGAAGAGCATGCGCCGATTTTACTCGATGAAACGTCTTTAGAGACATTGCAGATACAGCATCACCTCATTGAACAAGTGCTTAATTTATTGAACTCTGCCGAACGAGAGGTGCTCTACCTGTGGGCCATCGATGGCTTTAGCGCATCAGAAATCAGCGAAGATCTTAATCAGCCCCGAGGGACGATTCTGTCCCGTTTACACCGAATAAAGCAAAAGGTTGCCGATGCGAGCGAAGAGCAGAAGAGGCGTTTGTTCGGGGCTTCATCATGAACAAAAAAACAGATAAGATGGATACCTCATTTAAACAGTCGGCAAAGCAGTTTATCGAGCAGCAGCGTCTCGATGATGAAAAACTGACGAAATTCGAACACTTGCTTGCGGGTCATATGGCAGAGGAGTCACCGGTAGAGTCATCATTCGATAATAGTAAAGGGCAAGTCGAAGATGTCAGCAGCTCGAAGATGCGCCTGAGATCTTATATGGCTCTGGCAGCCAGCCTTATTTTAATTTTGACCTTGAGCCTCAATTTTTACCCAGGGGAACCCGCTATGAGTTGGAAGATTGCCGATGAAGTGGCGATGAACCATATTAATATGAAGCCCCTCGAAATCGATTCTCAGAGAATCGAGCCAATACGTGAGTATTTTACCGAATTGGATTTTTCAGTTGTGAAGTCTAGCCTATTTTCGAAGCAAAATAACCAGTTGCTCGGCGCCAGATACTGCTCAATTCAAGGTGTTAGCGCGGCTCAGATCCGTTATCAATCAGATACCGGAAATAAAGTGACGCTTTATGAGGTGGGTTATGATGCAGAGCTTTACGGGAAATTACCGAATGTAGAGTCCGGAGAGCAGGCTCTGGAGATCTACGTCAAAGGGATAAGGGTATTACTTTGGGTAGAAAAGGGGCTATTGATGGCCGAGGCTCAAAGTATCGATTGAGCCTGGCATATCAGGCTGATGTAGAGCGGACTCCTCATAGCGGGAAAAATTTTGATTCCAGGGCTTGCCAACGGGTTTCATCGGCGCAATGGGGAACATGATGGAGCAGATAATTGAGATCGCCTGTGTGTCTTAACTGGCTCAATACCATCATATGTTGTTGCAAGCCGTTATTCCGCTCTTCCCGGTAACCATAGCCGTCAAGAAAGGCATTAAATATTCCGGGCTCTCCCTGTGCAAACAGTAGGGCAGGAGAGGCAAACTCAAACAGTGGATCGGGGCAGACGAGGGCGTCACCAAAATCAAAAATTCCTACGAGTCGGTAATGGCCCCCTCGGGCCGCTACCAGCAGGTTACCCGGATGTAGATCGGTATGGATCAGGTGCATCTCCTCGCTCTTCAAAAAAGTATCTAGCCTGGAGATATGCTGTTCCAGATAGGAGGTTAAACGCTCAAGCAAGGCGGTGGGAACTTGTTGTTTCTTGCGTTTCGCATAGCAATGCTTTCTCTGTAACCGAACAAATTCCGGCCAATCCAGTTTTATCTCTGGGATCCCGGCTACATCGAGTCGGTGTAGTCGGGCACTGAACTGACCGAGAGCATGGGCTATCTCCAGTTTATTCTCTAAGGCTAGTGTGGCCATTACCGATGACAGCATTACTCCTTCGAGTTTCTCAATGATTAAGTAGTACCAGTTATCGACCTCTCCCGAGTAGAGCAATTTAGGTACGGCGATTCCTAAATCTTGACCATTGAGTAATTTGAGGCTGTGATATTCGCTCTGAAACTGGCTGTGCCAGTTTGGCGCGAGAACCTTAACGATATAAGCTTGCTCTTCACTTTGCTCAGAGTTCAATGTCAGCTCAAACACAGGATTAGTGCCTTCGAAGTTCTGAGACACTTGGGAGACAGTTATGTTGTGCCGGTCGATGATGATATCGAGCAGAGGTTGCCAATCATTGAGTTGCCAGTGATCGCAAATATCACAAGCCTCATCATAACTAGGGTTGAGGGGTAATCTTGTCAATGGCATCGGGCGTATTCCCTTCTCTTCATTTGTCTATGTTGGTTTAGTGTTTGTGAATAAGTCACGATTTAGAGGTCACAATATGTAAATCTAATTGTAACATTTGGTGAGGGGTTTGTGATTTTGTTGGTTTTATGCGAGGTAGTGAATTCATCACAGATAAGAATGGGTTAGTATGCGGCGATAATTTTACTTAATGTGATATGGCTTAATATGAGTTCAATGTTAAAGATATCGTTGGCTGCTGCAGTCTTGTTGACCGTCTCGGGTTGTGCAACTCAGAATGATTGGGGAGCGGTGGGTGGTTCAAAAAGTGATGCCGTTGTGCGGCTAAGCTATGAGCTGGGGGCATTGGATAAGCATACTCCAGACGAGAGCGATGGGCTTAAGTTAGCGAAGCTGCGCTGCGGCTACTGGGGATTTTCCGGGGCTAAGCCGTTCGATGTGGAAACCAAGACCTGTGCCGATGAGCAATGCCGTTCTTACACGATCACCAAAGAGTATCAGTGCGTTGACTAAGAATTTAAGCCGTTGAGATTGAGTGGCGATTAGATAGTGGCTTATCTAATCGCACTGTCTCAAGATTGGTGTCCTATGAGCTTGCGGACTGCTACTTCTCTGCTTCCTGTTTAGCACAAACTGAACAATTAGCCTGTTTCGCTATCTTCATCTCGCGAAACTCCATCGTCATGGCATCGATCATTAAGATGCGACCTATGAGTGGTTTGCCCATATTCGAGATGACCTTAATGGCCTCGGTGGCTTGTAAGCAACCTATCATGCCGACGACCGGTGCCAATATCCCTGACTCGACGCAGGTGAGCATTTGTTCACCAAATAACTTGCTGAAGCAGTGGTAGCAAGGGTGTTCACCTTGATAGTCAAATACTGTGACCGTCCCTTCCATGCGGATGGCGGCGGCGGACACCAGAGGTATCTTATGAGTAAAGCAGCTTTTATTGAGTTGCTCGCGTACAGCCACATTATCTGTGCAGTCCAGCACCAGAGTATGTTTAGCGACTAGCTCATCCAATTCAGGATCGTCGAGCACCGCGTTGATGGTGTCGATCTGAATATGAGGGTTGAGCTGGCTTAGTGTCTCTCTTGCCGATTCGACTTTTGGCTGGCCGACATTCCTGTCCTGATGTAATACCTGACGCTGAAGATTAGAGATCTCAACGGTATCGAAGTCGACGATTGTCATCTGCCCAACACCCGCAACGGCAAGGTATTGAGTGGCTGCACAGCCAAGACCGCCGGCGCCTATAACCAGGACTCTGGCGAGTTTTAACCTCTCCTGTCCGTCGAAATCCATCGCCTTGATGGAGATCTGTCGACTGTATCTGAGCATCTCACTATCGGACAAAATCTCATCGGTATCTTGGGTCGAGCTCATATTGCTTTATTCCTGAACGAATAATGAAAATCGTTGTGTCTGTATCTATTTGCTAAGCACTTATTTTAGCTAAGCACTTATTCTAGCAAAGTACTGAATTAAAAGGTTCAACCGTGACCATGGTGCCATCGGCGGTATCACCCTGTTCCTGACTTAAGATAACGAAACAGTTGGCCAGACTCATAGAGGTGAGCATGCCGGAACCTTGGCTACCGGTAATGCTGACTTCGGCTTCATCGTTCTCGTTCGTACTCAGGATGCCACGCTGATATTCGACGCGACCCGGGAATTTACGCAAATTGCCTTTAAGCTTGGCCTTTAACTGTAATGGTTTCACTTGAGGCAGGCCCTGCATCTTATTTAACAGTGGCCAAACGAGCTTATAGAAGGTCACCATAGAGGAGACCGGATTGCCGGGAAGACCGCAGAAGATAGCCTTGCCCAGGTGGCCGAAGGCGAAAGGCTTTCCTGGTTTGATGGCCAGTTTCCAGAAGGTGACCTCTCCCTCTTCGTCGAGGATTTGTTTAGTGTAGTCGGCATCACCGACAGATACGCCGCCTGAGGTCAGTACCATGTCGGCATTGGCCGAGGCGTTGCGAAAGGCATGACGTATCGCTTCAGGATCGTCTTCAATCACGCCCATGTCGATCCATTCAACATTAGCACGACTCAACAGGCCCTGAATGCTGTAACGATTGGAGTCGTAAATCTGTCCCGGTGCGAGTTCGGTGCCGATGGGGCGTAATTCATCTCCGGTGGAGAAGAAGGCGACCTTTATCTGGCGGGTGACTCGGAGCTGGCTTGCACCAATCGTCGCGAGTACGCCCATCTCGGCTGCGCCTATCTGAGTCCCGGAGACGAGTACCTTACCGCCGGGTTTCACCTCTTCGCCACGGTAGCGTACATTGGCGCCCTTAGCTTTAGGTGCTTCAATGAAGATTGAATTCTCTTTAGCTTCGACCTTCTCCTGCATCTGCACCGTGTCGTATCCATCCGGAACGGGAGCTCCGGTCATGATGCGAATACAGGTGTTGGCCTTCGGTACCCCTTCAAACGGGTGTCCGGCAAAGGATTGCCCTATCAACGTCAGACTTTCATTACCGGCAAGATCGTCGAAACGGAAGGCGTAACCATCCATAGCTGAATTATTAAAAGGAGGAAGATCGATGCTGGAGGCTAAATCTTCAGCCAGAACGCGGCCTAAGGCGTGGGAGAGCTGCACAACTTCAGAATCATCTACAGTGTTTACCTGCTTGAGGAGTAGGGCGATCGCTTCATCTGGATGCATAAGACTTGGTCGAGAACATGGATCTGCTTTACTGGGCATCGGGCTACCTTAAGATACGTGAATACAGGCGAATAGAGTCAAAAGTTGTCGCTCATTATGCCACGGTGAATCAAGAAGGCCATGATCTCAACTGCAGTTTTTAATCGGTATGAATAAGAATTGTATGAAATTGTTTTTTGAGAGGAATACGACTGCATCCATGCCGTCGTATATCAAAAGCATTCAACGCAGCGTAATAGGGCAAAGCCCTTTGCCTTAAACATCCGCCGCACTACGTGAGCTCCTCAGAATTTCCACTTCTGCTTTGCGTTGTCTTAAAAGGGAGCTGCCATCTCTTCATCAATGCGCCTTGAATTGAAAAATCTAAGGGGCTCTGAATTGATGACATATTTAATGCTGTTGGTATTAGCTTAGCCTGCGGTCGAGACCGCCGATCCCGGGAGGGGCTGAAGCTTAACTTGCTGGCCATCGAGTAAGGTTTCGGCACCACGAATAACGACGGTGTCACTCTCGGTCAGGTCGCCATTGACGGCAATCCAGTCCCCCTCACCATCGCCGAGTTCGACCGGGATCTTCACCGCCTTATTGTCAGTGTCTATCTTAAACAAATAGGCTCCCGCCGAACGAAGTACGATAGCATCCCTTGGCACTAAGGTGGTGAGCTGTTTAGGTGCGATAGGCAGAGCCAGAGAGACGAGCTCGCCAACACTGAATGCATCTTGCATTTCAATTGGGAGATCGATGCGAGCCTCGAAGGTTTGTGAGCGAATATCCGATACCGGGATCAGGCTGCGTATATTGGCGTGAAACTCGCCTTCTGTATGATAGATATGGAGCTCATCTCCCACCTTTACCCGTCGACTGTGCTTCAGAGGAGCATGTAGACGTATCTCTAAGTTGTCGGGATCTGTCATCGCAATGATTGCAATCGAGCGGCTAATATCTTCTCCTGCCTGATGTTTGCGTTCGGTGATGATCCCCGAGAAGGGGGCTTTAACTTCGGTGCGGCTAAGATCATCCATGATCATCTTCAGCTTTATCTGTGCCAGTTTAAGGTTAGCTGCTGCCAAATCTCTGTCTGAACGTGACTTGTCCAATTCAGTTTCGGAAGCGCTTTTGCTGGCGATCAATTTTTGCAGGCGTCGGTATTCGCGCTCAAGCCGAGTCAGGCCGACCTGCTCATACTCTATCTGGGCTTCCTGTTGCTCTTTTAGTAGTGATAGTCGAGTCTTTTCCAGTGTCGCGACCACCTCTCCCGCCTTGACTCGGGTCCCCGCCTCCTGAACCCACTCCAGTTTACCCTCTATGCCTGCTGTTAACTCTGAGCTACTACGGGAGTGCACCGAACCTATCACCATAATTTTAGGTGATAGCGCCCGATTCTCTACCGAAACGACACTGACTAAGCTGGGGGGCGTTTCCTCCTTTTTATCACCTTCGGCAGCGATGACTGCGTGGGGGGAGAGCAGTGACAGAGTCAGTGATAATGTGACAATCGTTGGGATAAAAGTAAGCAGTTTCATCACTTGGCTCCGGAGTCGGTTGCAGTAGAGTGAGTTAAAGGGTTGTGAGTGGTTTGAGTGTTGCGTGCAGATAGGTGGGTTAACCTCAATAGACTCGGTATTAATATCAGGGTAAACAGCGCGCTGAATGTCATGCCGCCAACAATGACTGCCGCGAGTCCCCGGTAGATTTCGCTACCGACGCCAGGCACCAGCATGAGTGGCAACATGCCAAAGATAGAGGTGAGTGTACTCATATAGACAGGGCGTGCCCGCGTGGCAACAGCTTGATAGATAGCGTCGTCGATATTGAGTCCATCCCTGGTTCCCTGGCGCGTCTGATCGACTAACAGGATGGCGTTGTTGACTACTAAGCCCAACAAGATGATGAAGCCGATCATCGTCAGTAGATCTAAGCTTTGAAAACTAAACAAGTTTAGTAGTCTAAGGCTAAGTACGCCACCACAGATGGCCAATGGCATAGAGAGCAGTACCAGCAGGCTGTCTTTAGCCGATTTAAACATGGCTGACATCAGCAGGAACAGAATGACGACTGCCAGAAGGAAGTTAGCCCCCATATCTTTTATTGTTTGGTCCAGTTTGTCGGCACTGCCACGGAACTTGAGCGAGCTGTTCGTCGGCAGGCTGGCCTTTAGGCTGGGAACCGCCTTTTCATTGATGATCTCCAATGCTTCATCCAGTGACATATCGGCTGGTGGAAATATCAATAAGCTGACGCTGCGTTTGCCATTAACTCTCTGCAGCTGAGTCGGACCCACTGTACGTTTGATTTTTGCCAGTTCACCTATTGTCTGAATGCCTGCGGCTTGGGTATAGACAGGTGTTGCGGATAGTTGCTCCGGGACTTGCCATTTGGGGCCTTTTAACAGGATATCCATGCGTTCGTTACCATCGAAGTATTCTCCGACAAACAGGCCGGAGGTATAGGCTCGAATGGCATTGGCAATCTGGGTTCGATCCACTCCGGCCTGAGCGAGTCGTCGCTCGTTTGGAATAAGCTGAAGCTCGGGCTGCGCCATGGATAATCCCGGCAGTGGTCGAACGACGGCGCCGGGAAGCGCATCGGTGATAAGCTTCATGCCTTTACCGGCAGACGTCATCAAGGCTTCCATATCGGGTCCTTGCAGATCGATATTGATAGCCCGGCCGCCGTTAAAGCCAAACTGCAGCAGCGAACCTCGGTTGGTAAAAGCTTGGGTATCGGGCAGGCCGATTAATATCTCATCGTTTAGAAGTTTGATCATCTCATCGGCTTGTGAGGGATCTTCAGGATAGATAAATAGCACGTTAAATGCCGAATACATGGAGAAGTTATAGCCCTTGATATAGGGAGACTTCTCCTTATCGTAGTAGGGCTTGAGTCGCTCAATAATCACATCGCCCACCTCTTTCTCTAAGGTTTGTACGTTGGATCCGGGAGGTAGTGAGAAGAAGGCAAATATGCCATCTGAGCGCGCTTGAGGCAGAAAGTCCGGACGTGGCATCAGTGCAAAGGTCATGATGCCACTGCCGATGATCAGTAGGGCACACCAGATTGTGGCCCGCTTCTTATCACCGGTGAGCGTACGAATAAGCCGAGTCAGTTTGGACCATAAGTTCGGTCTGTTCATCTGTGGGGCCGCTTTCCCGGGGAGTTTTAGCCACAATAGACTAAAGACCGGAATTAAGGTGATCGCACTGATAAAGGATGAGACTACGGCAACAGAGAGTGTGAGGGCCAGGTCGGAGAAGAGTTGCCCCTCCACTCCGGGCATAAAGAGTATAGGAACAAAAATGGCGACCGTGGTGGCTGTCGACGCCATGAGTGCACCCTTTACCTGTCCGGTGCCCTCCTCAATTGCCTGTCTGAGCCTGCTGCCTTGCTGCAGAAGTCGTACTATGTTTTCCTGAACGATAATGGCGGCGTCGAGCACCAGGCCGACGGCAAAGGCAAGGCCAGCCAGAGAGATCACATTCAAGGTGCGTCCCATGGCCTCGAGAGAGAAGAAGGCGATGAGTAGTGCGACAGGAATAGTCGAGGCGATCATTAAGGTCGCGCGGAAGCTGCGCAGGAAGGCAAACAGGATCACTAAGGCTAATAGTACCCCTATCGCCAAGTTGCCTTTAACCAATAAGATGGCGCGTTTGATATGTATGGAGGCATCGAAAGAGAGGTCCATGACCAGGCCTGCCTCTTTCAAGGCTCCGGCATTCAGTTCGTCGATAGCGTCGTTCACACCGTTGAGTACGGTAACGGTATTGGCATCGAAGGTACCTTCGATAGTCATATAATAGGCCGGATAGCCATTACGCTTAGTAAAGCCCTGAACCTCGGCGCTTGAAACTGCGACGTCGGCGAGCTCGTTGATGTACACCGGACGCCCATCGTTATAGGTGACGATTAGGTTACCTAAATTCTCCGGCGTGTATTGGCCGATAAACCTCACCATGTATTGGCGACGACCTACGTTTGCCGTACCGCCTGAGATGTCGGCGGCACGTGATAAGGTATTCCGCAGCTGCTCCAGTGTGATACCCAGTGCGGCCGCGCGATAAGGATCAAACAGAATGTGCAGCTCTTTAGGGCGTCGGCTCTGCAGTTGTACGCTCCCGACACCGGTTATCTGCCTGAGTCTGGGCTCTACAATATCGTCGATCAGTTTTTGGTACTTTGCGAAATCGGTATCCGGGTTATCGGGTGCCATACGAATGAGTAATGAGGCCAGATTAGGTGTGCCTCTGCCGCCACCGACATTAATAAAGGGCTCATTGGCATCCAGCGGGCGAGGCGGGGTTTGATTGAGGGCGTTGATCACATTGATCATCGCCTCTTGCATATTGCTTCCCACCTCAAAAGTTAATGAGACCCGACCAAATCCTTGAGAGATATTAGATGTCATCTCTACCACACCGGGAACCTGTCTAAGGACATTCTCCTGAGGTTCTATGATGTTAGATTCCATCTCCTGCGGCGCCGCTGAGCGCCAGTTGTTGAAAACTGAAATTTGTGGACGCTGAATATCGGGCAGTAACTGAATAGGTAACTTGGCGATGGCCAGGGCACCAAAAATGGCGATCAGCAATAAGGTGACTAAGGTGCCTGCGGGATTATGGGTACTTATTCGAGTCAAATTCATTGTCTTTCCTGACACTTAGAGAGTCTGTGGGAATGGCTCTCTTTCTTTGAAGGTCATTTTTCTAATGACAGATAGTAGAAGGTAAGTGTTAACAGGTCTGCATCATTTGGTTAGCAAATGTTACTAAGGTGGTGTTGGGCTAAGTTTTACAATCTTTAATGATAATTATTAGTATTTAAGAAACAGTGGTTTAAGTAAATTTCATTGCATTTTCACTCCAGCTTGATGACAATGACTTAGCCCAAATAGTGATAGGAATTAAAATGCTGGCACAAACAATGATTGATCAATTAAACGCTCAAATTAATGTTGAGTTTTTCTCTTCAAACCTTTACCTGCAGATGAGCGCATGGTGTGAAGACAAAGGTTTCGAAGGTGCGGCTAAGTTTATGCGCGCCCATGCAGACGAAGAGATGCAGCATATGCATCGTCTGTTTACTTATGTTAGTGAAACTGGCGGTATGCCATTGCTTGGTGCAATCGAAGCACCACAGTCAGAGTTTGCTTCTTTGTTGGCGTTATTTGAATACACCTATGAACATGAGCAGATGATCACCAGTAAGATTAATGCACTCGCTCATGCGGCTTTCACTAATCAAGATTACTCTACGTTTAACTTCCTTCAGTGGTATGTCTCTGAGCAGCATGAAGAGGAGAAGTTGTTTAAGTCAATTGTCGATAAGATCCGTTTAGTCGGTGAAGATGGCAAAGCCCTGTTCTTCGTCGATAAAGATCTGGCGCAGATGGCTATCGAAGAGTCTGCCAGTGTTATGACTTCTGCGGGTGAATAATCTCTTGGTTGGCTAGTGTTGCTGGTTTTTTGCCAGTAGTTTTGCCTGATTCAGAGCCGTTCGCATAGTGACTAAGGAGCAGATTTTCTGCTCCTTTTTGATCCCTTAACGCCATTGATATCTCTAGAGCGCCGAGCACCTTTGCAGCTCAACTTCTTGCCCCGATTTCAGGTTATCAGCCAATAACTCGGTCAGCTCATCGATGGGGCGTGGTCTGGAGATCAGGTAACCCTGTCCAAAATTACAACCTAAGTTTTGCAAGAATTCCCACTGCTCCTCGGTTTCTATGCCTTCGGCAACGAGTTTCAACTCTAAGCTCTGCCCCATCATCACAATCGCCTTGATCAGGTTGGCATCCGATTGTCGCTCCAGCATATTATCGACAAAGCTCTTATCGATCTTAATTACCGAGATAGGAAAACGTTTGAGGTAACTCAGTGAGGAGTATCCGGTACCGAAGTCGTCAATATAGATATCGATACCGAGATCACGAATAGCCTCCAGTTTTTGCTGACACTGCTCGGTATCATCCATCAGCATGGACTCGGTGATCTCAATGTGCAGGTATCGAGGTGCTATCTTGTGCTTTTGCAGCATACTGTCCAGCAGAGAATCAAACGAGACCTGATTGGAGTTGATAAGCTGTCTGCCTGAGACATTAATCGCCATGTTGATCATAAAGCCATTAGCATGCCAGTGGCTTAGATCTGTGAGGGCTTGCTGCAATACCCATTCGCCTATGGGTTCGATGAGCCCGGTTTCTTCTGCAACTGGAATAAACTTATCCGGTGAAATGAGTCCATACTTAGGGTCGCGCCAGCGAATAAGTGCCTCGACGCCTATGACAGTTCGACCGTCCATATTGACTATGGGCTGATAGAACAGACAGAACTCTTCCTGTAGTACGGCGCGTCTGAGGCGTTGTTCCAGTTGCACTCGCTCCAACATATTACTGTTCATGTTTGCAGAGAAGTAGCGGTAACTGTTACGGCCATCGCCTTTTGCCTGATACATCGCCGTTTCGGCATTGCGAGTCAGCAGTTCGCCGTCAGCTCCATTTTCAGGAAATAGGCTTACACCTATGCTGGCAGAGATCATCAACTCATTATTACTGAGTCCAAACGGTGAAGATAGGTGGTCAATGACATTTTCGACAAACTGACGTACCTCATTCCTGCGTTTCACATTGGAGAGAATAATGACAAATTCATCACCACTGAGGCGAGCGACAAAATCATGTTTACCTAAGAGCGACTCTAATCTGGCGGCGACCAGACATAGGAGTTCATTGCCAACCGCATGGCCATAGATGTCATTGGTATACTTAAAGCGATCGAGATCAATAAAAAGAATAGCAAGTTGTTGAGACTGCTGTTTTGCAACGGACATCTCTTGTTGTATCTTCAACGAGTATTGGTGGCGGTTGGCCAGATTCGTGAGTGGATCATAGTTTGTCTTATACCAGATATCTTGTTCATATTTTTTACGATTACTGATATCGAGGAAAAGACCGATATGATGGGTGATCTCTCCCGCTTCATCTCTGACGACTGTGATGGCCAGATATTCCGGGTAGACTTGACCATCTTTACGTTTATTCCAGATCTCACCTTCCCATTTATCCAACTCTTTCAGCGACTTCCACATGGAGTCATAGAAATGATGTGGTTGTTGGTTGGAGTTTAATACGGATGGGTTTCTGCCTTTTACATCTTCCAGACTGTAACCGGTTATCTGAGTAAATGCGGGATTAATCAGCTCGATATGGTTATCTTGGTCGGTAACCATGATCCCTTCGGCAGAGTAATCGAATACGGCTGCAGCCAGGCTGAGCTGACGGTTAGCCTTGAGGCGCTCCTTAAGCATAAGGTTAAGTGCCAGAGACATCCGGGCAATTTCATCATTACCTATGACCGGCACAGTAAGCTCCAGATGAGGGTCGTGTGCCATCTTCTGCATATCGTTGGCGATACTTGCAATACTACCGACCAGGTTTCTCACCATGCTACGCCCCAGAAGGAAAAGCAGTAGAATGGTGAGCAGAGCGGTCAGGATCCCTGTCACGAGATAGATGATAGATTGATTTTTTTGTTGGGAACTGAGTTTGGCTACCTCGTCTGTGATCACCGAGCTGACCCGGTGCAGATGATTGATTCGCTCGCTGGCAATTTCCCACCAAACCTCGCTGTCGACGCTGGGGGCTTGATACTGAAGGAGTGATAATGCGTTGAGCATAGGTTCGTCGTCTATACGTATCCGGTTATCTTGCTCCTCTATCGTGAGCTTTTGCTGTTTGAGTATCCGCAGCTGGTCGATATGGATGTCGTAGTTATTAATGGTCTCTGCAATCTGCTTTATCGCACTAAGCTGTTTATCGCTAAGATCTGAGTGCTGTCTGAACCTGGCTAGCTGAAGGTTTATCTGCTTTAGATTATTATTGAAGCTATCGAGATACTCTTGGTCTCCTCTGAGGAGATAGTTCTTGAAGTCATGAATCAATCCACCATAACCCATAGATACACTCATCTCTTGTGCCTGTTCGACAAGCTCTATCTGAGTCTTGACATGCTGGCGCATAAGAAGATAGTCGAGATTAGATTTACTCGTTAATAGGTCCTTGATTAAATTTTTGTTTTCATCGGTGGCTGTCGATAATAGCTGAGAGACTGCGTGATCTAATTCGTGCTCTATCGTATTTATGCCGATATAGGCGCCGGCTTCCATAAGATTTGCCGATAGCAGCCGATTCATGAGCCCACGCTCTTTTCCCGCCAACTCCTGGATCATGAGGACATTGATCAGATCGTTATAGGCTCTTGCCTGCGGGACATCTTCGGTCTGTTGCTGTAATTGGGAGATAAAGATTAATAGCTGATGATTGAACTCTGAGTAGAAGTGAAACGATTCCTTTTCCAGCTTCCTAGTGACATCTTCACGGACTAAGATAATCTCATGACTCATGGTTTTTATTTGATTCAAGCTGTCCCGTAGGGGGGCAATCTGGTTTTGATTGCCTTTTAGCGCCCGGTATAGCTGCTGAATAGCTTGACCTGTCAGCAGTTGAGACAGGTGCTTATCGGTATCGACCCTTTGGGTTGTAAGTCTTTTCCGGTATTTATCACCAGCACTACCTATATAGCCTGCGGAGAGACCGCGCTCTTTTTGTAGTTCGAAAATCAGGTTTTCAACTTCTTGAGTTATCTCAATAGCCAGAGAGTTTTTTTGAGCGGATTGATAGCTGTCTGAAAGGTGCAGCATTCCCATAGAGCCAAATAGTGTGAGTAACAGCATTGGAATTGAAGCAAACAAAATTAACTTTTGTTTCAAGCTAAGCCAATTCATTACTGATGACATTTAAGTGCTCCGTGCCAGTGTTGTTCTACGGCGTTTTCAGGTGTCTATCGCGACCGTAAAATATTGGGTCACGGATAAATATCATAGCTTTATAGATGTGTCACAGTTATTTCATGGAAGTCTAATCTAGGTCACGGTTTATTTTCCTGGCGTCAAAGATTCGACTAAAGCATTATTTTTGTTATATTTATCAATGATAATATATGTGATTGTTTTATAAACAGGACAGTGGGGTGTCAATAACCATAATTTTCATATGGTTATTGACGCTAAACAAAAAGCAGGGGGTTCTGCTTTTTGTTTAGTGACTATTACAGTTTCTGATTAGAGCTAACTGGCTTCGGCCATCAGAGACTTACGGTATTCGACTATATCCTCGATGGTCAGAACGGGAAGATCATGTTTCGCTCCGAAACTGATGATCTCAGCCAGTCTGGCCATGGTGCCATCAGGGTTGGTAATTTCACAAAGTACGCCGGCTGGCTTCAACCCTGCGAGTATCATCAAGTCGATAGTCCCTTCCGTGTGACCTCTGCGAGTCATTACGCCACCGGGTTGAGCACGAAGTGGGTAGACATGTCCGGGACGAGCTAAGTCGTCGGGTTGAGCATCGTCAGCAATTGCGGTTTTGATTGTGGTCACACGATCGGCGGCAGAAACGCCTGTAGTGACTCCCTCTTTTGCCTCAATGCTAACCGTAAAGGCGGTGCCATACTGGCTAGAGTTATTTTCAACCATTGGAGGAAGGGCTAAATGTTTAACCCTTTCATCGGGAAGGCAGAGGCATACTATGCCGCTACCTTCACGAATAAGCAGTGCCATCTGTTCATTGGTTAGTGTTTCGGCTGAATAGATGAGATCGCCTTCATTTTCTCTGTCTTCATCATCGACAACGAGAACGCCGCGACCTTGCTTGAGAGAGATTAGCGCTGTTTCGACACGTTCGATAGCGGTGCCGAAGGGGGAGAGTAATGACTGATTCATGGTTTAAAATCCTTAAAAAACTACATTGGGTTTTCCAGAATCAGGGCGTGCAGAAAATGACACCGACATTGTAGATACAATGAGGGTGTGAAATAAGAGGTGGACACGGTATACACACCGAACGAGAGGCTGAGGTGACCCTTCGAGTCTCTGTCAGATTCAGTGCACTGCCATTCCATCTTACATTCTCTTTCATCCGGACTCAGACTTGCTACTAAAAAAAGTCTTTAAGTAGAAAGCTCATTACCGTCGGCTCTGGAATTACTCGGTTTCCAACGACTACAAAGTCTGATTGAAAACCAAAATCACCAGATCTGCTGACCCCAAACTGACAATCTTCGAAGATAGTTCTTCGAGGATAGTTAAGTCGGTTTGGGCGCTCGCGGGCTTAAGTTTCAGGCTGACCTGAAAGCTATCACCGCCGGTGGGGAGTTTCACCCCGCCCTGAGAATTTACTCGTATATCAGACAAAAGTCCGGATAACGAGCGCAAGCATGGTGCGCCTCTTTTATACAAATGACAAGTGGTAACCAGTCAAGTGTGAGCCATGACCTGTGTTTGGGTAAGATCCTCAGACTCAGGGAGATTTCTTTGCTTTACCTCTGGGGTTATCAACTTTAGACTCGAATCAATGATCTATTTTCAATCCAAGTCATCGTCTAGCAAGGATGTGTAAGGTGCCTATGATTCCTAAGTTCGTTTTGAGTTTATTACTATTAACCCTATTCGTTGGATGTACGTCTATGAAGCCTGTTAACCCGGTTCAGCCCCCGATCGCTGAAAAAATTCCTAATGAGATGAAGTTGCATGGCATCGAGCGCATCGACGATTACTATTGGTTAAGAGATGACGCTCGTAAAAATCCCAAAGTGTTGGCGCACTTAGAGGCTGAAAATCGATATACAAAAGCACAGTTTTCTCCATTTGAAGGTTTTCAACAGACACTGTTCGATGAGCTCATCGGCCGTTTAGATAAAGATGAGTCGAGTGTGCCCTATCTATGGCATTCACATTGGTATTCACGCCGATATAAGCAAGGTTTTGAATACCCTCTGGTGATAAGGCAAGGTGAGCCCGATGGCGATGAAACTCTGTTACTCGATGTGAATCTGCGCGCAGAAGGTCATGAATTCTATGGCCTGGGCGGTGTGTCCGTGAGTCCCGATGAATCGATAATCGCCTTCGGAGAAGATACCTTAAGTCGCCGTATCTATAGGGTCTATTTTAAAGACATTGCCAGCGGGAAGTTGTTAGAGGATGAACTCACGGGAACCGATGGCCGGGTTGTTTGGGCTAATGATAATAAGCACCTGTTCTATATAGCCAAAGATCCTAAGACCTTGTTGGGGTTTCAGGTATTTCGTCATCAACTAGGGACATCACAATCACAGGACGTTCTGGTTTTCGAGGAGAAGGATGATAGCTTTTATATCTCGTTGGGTAAGTCTCTCGATGAGTCCAGAATAACGCTCTTCAATGAGAGTACGACAACGAGTGAGGTGTCAGTTCTCGATGCCGATATGCCATTAGGTGAGTTTAAGCCATTGTTGGCACGAGAGGAGGGGCATGAATACTCTGTCGCTAAGCTTGGTAGCAGTTACTACATTCTCACCAACTGGAAGGCGATTAACTTTCGCTTGATGAAGGTCGACGAAACAAAGTTTAGTGATAAGGCTATGTGGCAGGAGGTCATTGGCGCCAGAGCGGATAGCCGTATTGAAGATTATCTCCTGTTGGAGAAATTCTTAATCGTGCAAACCCGTGAGAAAGGGATAAGCCAACTTCGGGTCTTCCGCCTTACTCATGTTAATAATGGTGATGTTAGCCAAGGCGAGTACGTTGAGAGTGAGCCTTTTGAGATCCCGTTTAATGATCCTGCCTATATCGTGGGCCTGGATGTCAATGCCCGACAAGAGAGTGATAAGTTACGGATCTACTACTCGAGCCCGACGACTCCGGAGTCAATTTATGAGTATGACCTAACCAGTCTGCCGATACGAGTGTTACTCAAGCAAGAGAAGGTACTTGGAGGGTTCGAGAGCGAAGCCTATAAGGCCGAGCGCATATTTATTACGGCCAGAGATGGTGTTCAGGTACCTGTTACCTTAGTTTATCGAAAAGATACATTTAGCAAAGATGGTAGCAATCCACTCTATCAATATGGCTATGGTGCCTATGGCCATACGATAGATCCCGATTTTGACAGTTCGGCTATAAGCCTTCTGGACAGGGGCGTGGTATATGCTATTGCCCATGTCCGTGGAGGCGAGATGTTGGGCAGGCCCTGGTATGACGATGGTCGCATGCTAAATAAGCAACATAGCTTCGATGACTTTATTGACGTGACTAAGGCATTGACGTCTCAAGGGTACGGCGACAGGAAACGTGTTGTCGCGGCAGGTGGCAGTGCGGGTGGCTTGTTAATGGGAGGCGTTATAAATCAAGCACCGGAACTATATTTTGCCGTAGCGGCCCATGTGCCCTTTGTCGATATTGTGACGACTATGCTGGATGAGTCTATACCGTTAACGACTAATGAGTATGATGAATGGGGTAACCCCAATGAGAAGAGGTATTTCGACTATATGCTTAGCTATTCGCCCTATGATCAGATAAAGCGACAAGCTTACCCTCACATGCTCGTTACTACCGGCCTTCATGACTCGCAAGTGCAGTATTTTGAACCCGCTAAATGGGTCGCTAAACTCAGGGATTATAAGACTGACGACAATCAATTGCTCTTCCATATTGATATGGAGGCGGGTCATGGTGGTAAGAGTGGTCGCTATAGGAGATACCAGGATACGGCTCAAGAATACGCTTTTTTCCTGGGTCTACTGGGACTTAACGAGATTAAGACTAAATGAGTGAGCCTTTGTGGTTCCTGTATATGATCCAATGCGCTAACGGTCATCTCTATACCGGGGTGACGCTGAATATTGAGCGGCGGTTTAAGGAGCATCAAAGCGGCGGGCCTAAAGCCGCTAAATTCCTGCGAGGAAAGGGGCCTTTGCTCTTAGTGTATAACGAGGCGGTTGGTACTCAGTCTGAAGCACTGAAACGAGAGATTGCGATTAAGCGTTGGTCCAGAGCTAAAAAGCTTGCCTTGATAGGCTAGGATTATGAAAATCGAGGTGGCTACGGCTCCCCTGAGTGCCCTCTTTATCGGGGTTATACCAATAGGTATAAAGGTGTGGTCACTCAGCGAGAATTTAGCGCTTGTGAGGCAAGGCAACGAGTGAGGAACATAGTTATTCTACGTTTAAGCTCGTTAACGCCGTATCGCAAGTGCTAAAACTCGCCTTTAAGGAGTGTTTTTGGCGGCTTACTTCTGTGTTGAATTAGTTCAAAAGGGATCACGATTCCCTCACTCTTTCGCCTTGAATTATGCAGCCAAAAATAACTCTGAGTTGATCACTTTCTTATACCGATTGGTATTAGACCTTATTTGTTTAAGCCTTAGCTGGAACGGCTTGAATTCTTTTTATTTGATTAAATTAAGTAAGCAATCTTCGCTATATGAAGGAGATTGTTTATTTCTCTCAGTTTTAATACCTAAAAAACACTGAATAGTGTCTTCACACTTCTTTCACCTCCTTCGATGTACTCTTTCTTAACTGTAAGTCTTAACTGTTATTTGAGCTCAAATTGGAGGAATATGATGACTGCTCTGATAGAACAAACAAGAGAACCTATCTCTCATCGAACCGAGCTGCAGGGGGCGGGCTTTCAATGGTTATTGTATGGATTGCTGATCCTTCATTTTGCCACCTTATTGTTTGACCGATACGATGAGTTATCTACTAAGGTCAAGACTAAGACAAGGGCTAAGGTAAAAACAAGACTTAACCAGGACCGCTGAAGTTTATGGTGCGGGGTCTGCCGGTCTGCCACAAGGCGTCGTTATCGCAGCATTGTGTTCATGGGGTGGGCAGGGGCTAATTCGGATAACTAAATAAACACTATCCTACCTAGCCGCCTGCGCCGGGAAGTCTTTTGGTTGCCAAGACAGGGTTAGTGCATACTTACAGGGCCATCTATCTGGTCGAAACTCACATCGCCTGAGCCGGAATCGATAATGTTTAACCCCTGCGTATTGACGACATCGATGCTGCCGGAGCCGTCATCAATGGTTACTTTGCCCTGTACGTTCTTCACAGAGAGGCTACCCGAACCATCATTGATCGTGATATCGCCGTCGACATCTTTTATCTCAATGGAACCTGAGCCATCTTCGAGGTGGATCCCACCATCGACGTTTTTGAGGGTGATACCACCGGAGCCATCTTCTATCTCCAGGTTTTTGCCACCCTCTATAGCGATACTACCCGATCCATCCTGAAGTTTTATATCGGCGTCAACGCCTGAAATATCTATGCTGCCTGAGCCGTCATCGATGTCCATCTTCATCTGTGAGGGGACTTTCAGCACAAGATCTATATAGGGAGAGTTTCCAAAGCTCACATTAGAATCGAAATCGGCAATCAGGTGTGCCTTTGCTCCTTGACGCTCGAGGGAAAGTTCAGCCTCTACGCCATCTCGGGTGTAGATATCGGCCTCGAGTGTGATATGGGTTAAGCCTTTGACTCCCTCTATTTCGAGCGACCCCGCTCCTGTTTCGGCAACCAGCGCATTGAGGCCACTGGCGTCGAGTTGGATGGATTGATGTTGATGTTCAAGCGGGCTCATATCGGCGCCATTAACATTAATGATGCATCCTGAAAGAGATAAACTTAATACGCTAGCTAAGATAGTAGGGCGAATGAGCATCTTATTATTCCTTTTAAAATCAAAATATTCTTGTTTGGTACTTTTCTTCTGTACAGGTGACTAAGCATTGTTTGTGCCAATAATGTATCTTCATGTTTTGTATGTGTTTTGTGAATGTTATTTAAATTGTTGATTTTAAGTGTTAGCTTTTATGCTCAAAAGATAAGGTAGTTGACCTATTGAGTTGGTGAATTTTCTCAACTCGTTAGTAACGAGATACAGAACAATTAAGAGAAGAGAGTCGAGATGGATTACTTAGCCGTAAATAAAGCCGCTTGGGATAAGCGTACAAAAATTCATGTAGGTTCGAAGTTTTATGATATTGAAGGCTTTCTGAAAGGCAAGAGTTCGCTACAAGAGATAGAGCTGTGTGGGTTGAATGTAAAAGGTAAGAGTCTGCTTCACCTTCAATGCCATTTTGGCTTAGATACCTTATCCTGGGCACGAGAGGGCGCCGATGTTACCGGAATCGATCTCTCATCCGCCGCGATAGAGCAAGCACAGGAGCTAGCGAAACAGATTGAGGCCGAGGCTAAGTTTATCTGTACCGATCTGTACAGCACGCCAGAGAGAGTATCCCGTCAATTTGATATCGTGTTTACCTCTTACGGTGCCATCGCCTGGCTGCCAGATCTGGATCGGTGGGCAAAGGTTGTGAGTGACTGTTTAAAGGCGGGTGGACAGTTCTATATGGTAGAGTTTCATCCTTTAGAAGCACTGTTCGATGGCTACAGTTATTTTGCTAAGCAAGAGCCGGATGTAGATGAAGAGGGGACCTACACAGAGAACTGTGATGGCGAGATAAATACTGTGATGAGCTGGCCACATCCCATCTCAGAGGTGTTAAATGCTCTGATTAACGCCGGGCTGGAGCTAAAGGGTTATAACGAATTTGATTTCAGCCCCTATGATGCATTTGCCGGCCTGCAGGAGGAGAGTATCACCAATTCCGCTGGAGAGCTGAGCACAAGGTATTTTCTTGAACATAAGCAGCAGCGTGTGCCACTGACCTATTCGGTGAGTGCGATTAAACCTGGTTGATTCTGTCTGTAGGACAGGTAAATAAAAAGGCCGCGTGGAGAGTGCGGCCTGTGATGGAGATTTTCAAATATCAGCTTAACGAACAACTATTCGTTTATGTTTTTCAATTAGCTCCCTGATGACTCTTTTTGAGTTCAGGGAGCTTAGATATTGATATAACCAATATCAATTTATCGAACAACTATGCGTTTATGGGTCAGTCCCTGATGACAATCAATACAGGTTTCCCCTCTAGCTTCAATTTTTTCATGATTCAGGCGAGCTCGTTGTGGTTGCTTGGCTAAATCAAAGTTTTCACCCTGGTGACAGTGACGACAATTCGCGGAGTCATTCTTCTTGAATGCTTTCCAAACACTCTCAGCCATGGCCGGTCTGTGTTCTTCAAAGTTTTCCTTCGTAATCGTCCCTGCAATCATGTGATAAACATCCTTCAAGGCGATGGTCTTAACGATCATCTTGTCGATGAATGGATGTGGAACATGACAATCTGAGCAAGTGGCCGGAATATTTTCGCCATCACCAAAATGTGATGAGGCTTGATACTCCTGAACTATCGTATCCATTGTGAGGTGGCAACTAAAACAGAACTCATTTTGGTTGGATACCACCATCATTGCTTGAAACGATGTGCCGACCAATACCAGTAGGAACATCCCGATGGGGATCCCCAAAGCTAACGGTCTTTTTAACCAGCTCCACAGTCGTTGCCACCGAGTATTTTCCCCTTTTTTATTCACTTGAGTCTCCTCAGTTTGGGGAGAAAGGGGGCCATTATTACCCCCTTACTCGGTTGCTATTTGCTTTCACTCAGGTAGCGTGCTTTAAACTCTTTTTGCGCGGCTTTACGGGCTTTTTTCACCTCATCGGGCTCATTACCTGTAAACCATGCATGCTCAGGGCGAGATAGAATCTCTTCGAGGAGCTTACGTGCTTTTTCTGCGCCTTGAGTATTGCCACTGTGCTCGGCTTTCTCTACCACTTCCAGGTACTGAGGTACCATCTCGATGTAGAAACGCTCGGCCACTTCAAACATACCATGCCATTGTACATAGTCAGGTGCTTGCATAGCTGCGCCGTGACGTGCACGTCGACCTTCATGGTGCCAGAGGAAGAACCAGGTCCATTCGATCTCTTCATCGAAAGCCGTTTCTGTTAGCATCTTCTCTTTCTTCAACATATCCATCAGAGACTTACCTGGGCCTGCAAACTTATCGTTATACAGATTGACCAGAGAATCGAACTGTTGATAGAAATTATCTGTCACCGACTTAGTGTGACAAGACTGACAAACATCCTGCATGTCGGCACGTCTATCTTGCCAGCTCTTGACCTTGTGGCCTTGTGCGAGAGCTTTAGCATCGATCTTCTCTGAAACAGCCGGTCTTAATGTCCAGCTGATACGGTCGCCCACATCGTGAGTCACTGCTTGCTCACGTGTAGCAGACATATGACAGGTTGCACAGGTTGGCGCCGCGTCATAGTCTTCACCCGCAATCCACTTAGATGAATCGAGATTCATACGGTCGACATTGGCATAGAAGTTAATACCGTGCTTAGATTCGTCATACACCTCTTTTTGCGGATGATCCGGACCTAAGTGACACTTACCACATGCTTCGGGACGACGAGCTTGAACCATAGAGAATTCATGACGTTGGTGACAAGCTGTACATGCACCAATTGATCCGTCCGGGTTGATTCGACCGATACCTGTGTTTGGCCAAGTGGTTGGATCGAGATCGCCATTAGGCAATACTTTGACCTCAGAACCATGACACTGCCAACATCCGTTGACGGCTGCAGGTGACTTACCATTAAAAGTCATTGCACCTTCAACAACTTCAGCAAGGAAGTTATCGAGTGAGCCCATGATCTTACCGGCTTTAGCGTGGTGACTCTTAGTGAACTGCTCTACTTCCTGATTGTGACATTGAGAGCAATCTTTTGGTGAGACGATGACCGAAATCAGACGGCCTTCGTGCGTTATTGCATCTTTATCACCTTTATCCGCGGCGTGACATTCATAACAACCGACGTTAGCGCCGTAATGCTTTGATCTGCCCCATTGGCCATAGATAGAAGGGTTTTTTTCTTTGTGACAGGCGGCGCACTCTGCACTTTCATCACTTAACTGTTTGAAGGGTTTTAATATTAGCGCTTTTGCTTCAGCGTTTGCTGTTGATGTCCACGATAGGCTTATCACCGCGACGAGCGGGAGTAGTATCGATAACCAACGGCGTGTATTGCGAGCATATTCCATTTTATATACCTCTATTGCACGTCCAATTAACTCACTGGTACCATCTAGTTTTTTTGATTATTTTTCTTATGCCATTGCTAACGATTTGCCAATTAATTGAAACTTAATTGAAACTTAATTGTTAATTGCAATGTGGGGTATACGTTAAACCTGTATTGATTTTGCATGTTGATCTAAATCAATGGTTTAGCAAGAAAAGTGAGATCTTGGTCATATGGTGAAAAGTAATCATGACTCCTATCCCGGTTTTTTATTAATTGTGATTTCGGCTGGTTTTGTTGTAAAAGCGTGTCGTTTGATAGGTTTTAACGGGGTTTTGCTTCAACTAATAGGTTTGAAGTGTGGCGTGGCGCGGGAGGCTGTTGTTTGAAACGGCCGCCGCACCACAATCTGTTTACCTTTATAATCAATAACTAATGCATAGGTCTATAATTTACCTTTGTCTCAAGACTGGGTATTTCTCATAGTTATCATCGAAGTAAGGACTTCTTTGATAAAACCAGCGTAAACGCGCCTTGGGGTCGGTGGCGAATGCTTCATCTTTGAGTGCTTCATTAAATGCCTGTTGTAGCTTTGGATTCTCCTGTAGCATCTGCGCCGCTAAAGGCTCAACGGCATAGTTTTCAATGTATTCCGTTCTGGTAAATATTGGATTGAAAAATCCCCATTGCAATAGGGAGTCTGGCGATTGAGGCTCAAGCAATAAAATGGCAAGGTCGCCAAGGGGTTGTCGGGTATCTATCTTGACGGTGCCCACCGGAAGTAAGGTATCGATTGGGTTGAGCACTGCCTGGGCGCTTACACGCTGTCGGCCCTCGTAGTCCTTACCTGAAAAAACCGGCTGACTCAGGTGGTATTGATCGACACTTAATTGAGTCGCGGTTTCTAAACGGGTCATGCGTATACCGTGAATATCAAGCCTTTTGATAACGTCAGCCCATTGTGGTGGTATGTAATAGGCGCTTGGGCGGTGCACCCGAATGTCTGCGACTGAGTTACCCATGACCGGCAGATTGGGGTAGAGTTTAGGCTCACCGGTCCAACGCACGACATCATTACCACTGATAGCACTTTGCTCTAATCGGTAACTTATTCCTTTAAAATCCCAACCCTTCTCCTGTTGCTTCTCCTTCCAGGTAAGGGTGAGCTGTGGTGAGTAGCTGTACTTATCTTGCTGAATGGCAGATCTAAGCTTTGTAGATTGTTCGCTAACCGTTTTGAGCGTTGCCTCCAGCATGACGTAGGTGCCAAGAACGCGCTGCTTGAAGGGTTTCAGGCTGTGATTTTCGATTAAAATGGTCGGCAGGTGGCGGGCATCGCCATAGCCGTTTGAATATCTGGGGCTTGGATTCCACAGCGACATACCTTTGGTTATGTCGGTATTATCGAGGGCAAATATCAACTGCCCCGGAATGTGCCCCTGAGCCGAGAGTTCAGCCTCTATCGCCGGGCGATAGCTCTGCTCAAGCCAGCGGTAACTGGCCGGACTTAGCCCCTGGGGCTGGTTGTAGCCGAAGGTGACATCGTACTGGTAATCTATGCCATCGGTGACATGCACATCGATATAGAGAGCCGGTTGCCACTCATTGATGGCGTGCAGCATATGTTGCATCTCAAGGGCATCGGCCTTGGCATAGTCACGGTTCAGGTTGAGGTTCTTTGATGTGGTGCGCCACCCCATATTCACTGGTCCGCGTTGATTGACCCGGTTATATTGGGTCGAACGTTCATGGGCATCGACACTAAAAATAGGGACAAATAGAAGGTTGGCATTATCGAGTAGGGCACCTTTATCACCGATAACGATATCTCTTAACAGCATCATGCCGGCATCTTTGCCGTCGATCTCTCCGGAGTGTATTCCCGCCTGCACCAGTACGCTGGCCTTCCCATTTTTCTGTAACTCCTCTGGAGAGCCTGCACCTTCACTCGATGCGATAATCATCCAGATGTCACGTCCTTGCGGGCTCTTACCCAGGCTGACCTTTTTCAGTTTATCCGTTTGTTCAATGAGTTTATCGAGCCAGGCGAAGGTTTTATCATAGCTTGGACTCGTCTTAAGGCCGTTTTGTTCGAATGGTGTGGCCCATTCATCATCTGCATCCAGGAGCAGGGCTTCACTCTTGCCATGCCATTCGATGGCTGGTGGCAGTATGGCATCGTTGATATAAGTTGTGGCTATTTGGGGCTCAACCAACTGGGAGGTCACTTCATCGCTAGCGAGTACGCTGGAGCTTGAAAGGCTAATTAAGATGGCGGCTGATAAGTGCTTGAAGCGCATGATAGGTACTCAATATTGGTTTTATTATTAGCCAGATATCTTTCATTAAATGGGTAATGAATACAATAGGCGGTGTCACGTAATGGTTACTCTAACTTGGCCTTATTCGTTAGACTACATCTAACAACTAACGTCGTGGGGCTTCATCCTACACCCGGCTCAAGTGGGCTGAGCTGTCTCGCCTCTTGCGCATAGGTCGAATAGCATAAATCGAAGAGATGACTCTTTTCTTCACCAGCAGGTGTAGACGCGGCTGTGAGCTTCCAAAGCAGGGAAGCTTTGGCTGAGCCTACAGGGATTGTACTAGTGGCGTCTCATAGAAGTGGCTGCACATCAGCTTGCGGCAGGCAATTGATAACAATTCGGCTATGGTCTAATAATTCATTCCAAATGATATTTTAGCCAAATGTTAGTCTACTAAGGGAGCCAAACTTGATGGCTCTGAATCCACCTCCACCTCATCATCGAAAATAGTTTCGATCGAAGCTTCAAAAAGCCTGGCAACTTTAAACGCCAGCGGCAAACTTGGATCATACTTTCCCTTTTCGATAGCATTAATCGTCTGCCGGGAAACGTCGAGCTTTTCGGCGAGATCGGCTTGGGTCCAGTTCCGCTCTGCGCGGAGCACTTTTAATCGATTTTTCATCTGGATCTCAACTGTATCTTAGGCGGCCACTGATGATGCCCGCGATATAGGTTAATGCCATCAGTGCTATCAGGTAGGCGGAGTTCAGCTCCGGAAGAATGCCATTTTTAGCCAAGATTGAATAGCTTGAAAAGCCAATTATGGTTACGCCGACGGATAGGGCTAAGGCATCCAGTTGGATCTTTCTCTCCATCTCATCGAGTTCGGTCAAGTATCGTTTGTAGGCAAACACCATGGCAATGCCTATGACAGTGTGAGTGATGAATGCGAGGCTGATTACCAAGACGGATAAAGAATAGTATTGGGACAGCAGTGAGCCGACCAAGAGTGATAGTGCCCAAAGTACAGCAAGCAAGTTAACTCGGTTGGCATTCTTCAGATCTCTTGCCGGTAGCCCCTTGGAGCAGAGTGCATTGAAAATACTTTTCATAGTTCCTTTCCTTATATTTTAATTTTCATCTGAACTGACGAATAAAAGGTAACGCATGCTTTACCTATGAAGATAATTTAACCAGAAACGTAAGTCAAGCTTGCTTTACTTAATGATTGGTGTGCTTAACTTGCGATCACCGTTAAAGGGCTTTGATAGGCGTTACGGTAGTGCAGTGATGATATAGATGCACTTAGACAAGCGATAAAAGCTTACTGCCAGCGAACTCTATTTTCTCCCATCTGTCTTCCTGATGGTTACCACTAGGCGTTAAACAGAAAACCGAAAGCAATAAAAAATCCCAGTCTGGAGTACCAGACTGGGATTTTATGTTTTAACATTTAATCTAAATGATATGGCTCATTTAGGCTAAGCATTAGGTCCGGCGTTCTTAATCGAATCCGGTACCTGGTATTTAGCAAAGTTCTCAGTGAAGCTCTCGGCTAGTTGTTGTGCATACTCTGCATACTTAGCCTTGTCTTCCCAGGTATTCACCGGGTTAAGCAGCTTGGTCTCAACGCCCGGAATGGCGAGGGGGACATTCAGATTCAGCTTAGCCAGATGTTCAGTCTCGACCCCCTTTAGATCATCATTAACAATCGCATCTACGATCGCTCGGGTCGTTGGTATATCGAAACGCTTGCCGATACCGTGAGGACCGCCAGTCCAACCGGTATTAACCAGATAAACTTGGCTACCGAACGATTCGATACGCTTCATCAACAGCTCGGCGTAAACACCTGCCGGACGAGGGAAAAAAGGTGCACCGAAGCAAGTAGAGAAGGTTGATTGTATCGCGGAGCTGGAGCCCATCTCAGTCGAGCCGACCTTCGCCGTATAACCCGATAGGAAGTGGTAGGCCGCCTGCTCTTTAGTGAGTATGGATACCGGCGGTAAGACACCCGAAACATCACAGGTCAGGAAGACCACGGCATGGGGCTCTGCGCCAAGGTTTTCCTCTTTACGCAGCTCGATATGCTCTAGCGGGTAAGCGGCGCGACTGTTCTCTGTCAGGGTTGAGTCGGTGTAGTCCGGAACTCGGTTCTCATCCATGGTGACGTTTTCGAGTACGGTTCCGAAGCGGATCGCATTCCAGATAACGGGCTCATTTTTCTGACTCAAATCGATACACTTTGCGTAACAGCCACCTTCGATGTTGAAAACGCCGCCGGGTGCCCAACCGTGCTCGTCGTCGCCGATTAGAAAGCGCTTAGGATCGGCCGACAGTGTGGTCTTGCCTGTGCCCGACAGACCGAAGAAGAGTGTTGTATCGCCTTTGATTCCAACGTTAGCCGAGCAGTGCATAGGGAGCACACCCTTTGCCGGAAGAAGGAAGTTTTGTACCGAGAACATAGATTTTTTCATCTCACCGGCGTATTTAAGGCCGGCAAGGAGTACTTTGCGCTCGGCAAAGTTGATGATCACGGTCGCATCGGAGTGAGTGCCGTCTCTTTCTGGTATGCATTCAAAACCCGGCGCGTTCATGATCTGCCAGATAGGCTTATCGGCAGCGTTAAATTGCTCAGGAACGATAAAGAGGTTACGAGCAAACAGCTGATGCCAAGCCGTTTCGGTGGTGACTCGTACCGGTTGATAATGTTCAGGATCTGCACCGACTTCCAGGTCAGAGACAAATAGCTCTTTGTCGCCCAGGTAGGACTCGACTCTGTTCCATAGCGCGGTAAATACGGTTTGTTCGAAAGGCTTGTTGACTGTTCCCCAATCGATATCTGCTTCCGAGCCAGGCTCTTTAACGATAAAACGATCGTTAGGCGAGCGCCCGGTACGTTCACCGGTTTTTGCGACTAGTGCACCATTTGCAGTCAGTTCACCTTCTCCTCTGGATAGAGCAAGTTCAATGAGTTGTGCCGTTGAGGGGTTACGGTGAGTACTGTGTGTTCCATCCGCCATCTGTAGGGTCTCCATGTTTAAGGTCGGAATTATTTGTCAGTCTTTGCTGACTTGTATTTATTATTTGAAAAATGGGCGTCTTGATGCGCTGAAATGTGATTGTAACTGAAGCAGATATGAATGTGTGAGGAAGATCGTGTTTTTGACTAAAAAAAGAGGGCGCTCACGGGCGCCCTCTTTTCATTCATTGTGGTCACTGAGCCGTTACTGTTTGGTCTCTGGTGCCTGTGTGTTGCTAAAAATAGCTTCAACATCAATTGAATCAAAATCATAGGTGGTATTGCAGTATTCACAACCCATCTCAATCTTACCCTGTTCGGCAATGATCGTATCAATTTCAGCTTTTGAAACGGTGCGAATTGCCGAGGCACTACGCTCTCTGGAACAGGTACATGAGAAAGTCACTTCGATAGGGTCAAACAGGCGAACCTCTTCCTGATGATAGAGTCGATGTAATACCTCCTCGGCTTCCAGTTCGAAAAGCTCTTCGGCTTTAACCGTTGCGGTGAGTTGCTCTAAGTGTTCAAACTCTGCATTGTGATCGCCTTCGCTCGGTAGGACCTGAAGCAACATACCGGCAGCTTGTTTACCGTTGGCAAACAGAGATATTTTAGTGGGTAACTGTTCAGACTGAGTAAAATATTCCTCAAGGCATGCGGCAAGAGAATCTTTGTCTAGCGCTACAACCCCTTGATAGCGTTCTCCTTTCGCTGGGGTTAAGGTGATGACCATATGCCCTTTGCCGAACAGTTGCTGCAGGGTCGCACCATCGCTTAGTTCGCCATCCCAGCGAGCAACGCCTCTGAGTTGTTGAAGGTTGTTGCCATTGATTACAGCAAGTGAGATAGGGCCATCTCCTTGAAGTTGAACACTGATATCACCGCTGAACTTCAGCGTAGCGGTTAGCAGTGATGTGGCTGCCATCAACTCACCCAAGAGTTCCTGAATTTGTGTAGGGTAAGTATGAGCCGAGAGGATCTCTTGATAACTCTGCTCAAGCTGTACCAATTCGCCTCGGACGTCAGCATTTTCAAATAGGTAGCGGTGTAAATTATCTTTACTCATTTCAGTTTCAATCTCACAATGTCATTCGGTATAAAACTATTCAGCTAACTGAGCAGTTCAGATAGTGCTTAATATATGGTCTTTAATCGTTACTTCAATGCCGAACTTGATATTAGCTCTCTTTAAAGCGTATCAATTGCCGGCGTTGCTTTTTATCTGGTTTATGATCCGGAGCCGGATTGTTCAAGACATTTAATCGTCTCGCCTCAGCATAGGTTTCTCTTTTAGCTAAGCTTTCGGGGGTTTCCTGGTACAAAGTTTGAGCGAATGTTGCTTTTTGACGCTGATCTGACAGTTTTTTAATGATGATCTCTTTTTCGTCATAACCCTGTCTTAATTTTATTACAGCATCTAATTCTGCAAGTTTACTGGATTTTGCTCGCTGACCGTTGTAGTGAACTTTACCACCATTAATCATCTCTTTTGCGATGGCACGGGTCTTATAGAAGCGTGCAGCCCAAAGCCATTTATCCAGACGGATGGCTTTTGGTTGTTCGGACGGCTTGTTCATCGAGTCTCCATAGTAAAATTAATGATGGGCAACTTCACATGCTGGGTAATAAAATCGCTTTTTAGTGTTCCAATCACCTAATATAGCGACCAGCTTCACACCCTTTTCAGGCGCGTAAAGTTAGCATATTTGGGCGATTTTCGCCAATTAAGCAGGTGTTATGGGCTTGTTGCTATTAGCCGTGTAGGTTAGCATGAGTCACGACATCCTAAATTATCTTAAGCAGAACAGAGACCTGTATAGAGGGTCCACTCAATATGGATTTATTAGATAAAGTTATTAATAAGGCTGCGGGAATACCGCATAAGCCTTTGAGTTTGGCGGCTTTTTGGGTCGGTTTGTTAGTGATCCTTTACCTCTTAGCTCAGATCACCTGGAAGTTAGTTCCAGCCTCTGATTCATCACCAAATTGGCTGCCTACCCCCGTAACCAGCAGTTCGGGTAGTCGTGTCAGTATTTCCGATTTGAAAGAGCTATCTCTGTTCGGCAAGGCCGATTCAGGCTCAAACCAGCCTAAAATTGCACCAGTTGAAGAAAAGATCACTGATGCACCTAAGACCTCACTTTCGATTCAGTTGACCGGCGTTGTGGCCTCCACATCACAACAGCATGGTTTAGCAGTTATTGCCTCAAGTGGCAGTCAGAACACCTATAGTTTAGGTGATAAAATTAAAGGCACTTCGGCCTCGCTAAAAGAGGTCTATGCGGATCGTATTATTATCACTAACAGTGGTCGTTATGAGACCTTGATGTTAGATGGTCTAAAATATGAGACTGGGGGTAAGGCGAACCAGCAGTTACAGCGCGCCAAGTCGTCGGTTGGTAAGGTCGACAAGAGAAGAGACCGCCAGGTTGCCAAAGAGCTGGTGAGCTCCAGAGACGAACTGTTGGCCGATCCGAGTAAATTAACCGACTATCTGGCCATTTCACCGGTAAAAAGTGGCGGAGAGCTTCAGGGTTACCGTTTAAATCCGGGTAAAGACAGAGAGCTATTTAAGAGGGCCGGTTTTAAGGCTAACGATTTAGCAAAATCAATTAACGGCTACGATTTGACTCAGATGAGTCAGGCATTAGAAGTCATGGCACAACTACCTGAATTAACCGAGATCTCATTGATGATCGAACGGGAAGGGCAGCTGGTTGAGATCCTGTTCAGTCTGCCGCAATAAAAAAGGTTTTAGGGGAAGTACACAAATGAATAATAAGAAATTTCGCCACAAGCTTATCGCCGGCATGGTGATGGGGGCCTCACTTTTAGCTCCTCAAATCGCTTGGTCTGAGCAGTATGCGGCAAATTTTAAAGGGACAGATATTCAAGAGTTTATCAACATCGTTGGTAAAAACCTGAATAGAACCATCATCGTAGACCCAACGGTTCGTGGCAAAATAAATGTCCGAAGCTATGACCTGCTTGACGATGAGCAGTATTATCAATTCTTCCTCAATGTGCTCCAGGTTTATGGCTATGCGGTCGTAGAGATGGACAACAACATCATCAAGGTGATCAAGGATAAGGATGCCAAGACGGCATCGATCAGGGTTGCCGATGATGATAGACCCGGTTTAGGCGATGAGATGGTGACACGTATTGTTGCCCTCTATAACACAGAAGCCAAACAGTTGGCTCCACTGCTACGCCAACTCAATGACAATGCCGGTGGCGGTAATGTCGTTAACTATGACCCATCGAATGTGTTGATGATCTCCGGCCGTGCAGCCGTGGTAAACAAATTAGTTGAGATCGTTCGCCGCGTCGATAAGCAGGGCGATACAGAGGTTCAGGTGGTCTCCCTTGAGTTTGCATCGGCGGGTGAAATCGTTCGAATTATCGATACCCTCTATCGCTCGACTGCCAATAAGTCTCAGTTGCCGGGTCAGGCACCAAAAGTGGTGGCCGATGAGCGCATGAATGCTGTTTTAGTCAGTGGTGATGAGAAGAGCCGTCAGCGTGTGGTGTCACTGATTAAGAAGCTGGATGCCGAGCAAGCCAGTATGGGTAACACTAAGGTTCGTTACCTGCGTTATGCCAATGCGGAAGATCTGGTCGAGGTGTTGACCGGGTTTGCCCAGAAGTTGGTCGATGATAAAGATGGTGGCGCGCAGCAAGGTGGCAGTAAACGTCGTAATGAAATTAACATTATGGCCCATGCCGACACCAACGCCTTGGTCATCAGCGCCGAGCCGGATCAGATGCGCACCATCGAGAGTGTTATCAATCAGCTCGATATTCGCCGTGCTCAGGTATTGGTGGAGGCGATTATCGTTGAGGTCGGCGAAGGGGATGATGTTGGCTTCGGCGTACAGTGGGCCACAGCTGCCGGCGGTGGTACTCAGTTTAATAATTTAGGCCCTACAATTGGTGAAATTGGCGCCGGTGTCTGGCAGGCTCAGGAAAAAGAGGCTTCTCAAACCTGTACCGGATCGGGTGATAACAAGACCTGTACCGATAACCCCGCGACTCAAGGTGATATCACCTTGTTGGCTCAAGCCTTAGGCAAGGTTAACGGTATGGCATGGGGTGTTGCCATGGGCGACTTCGGGGCACTTATTCAGGCCGTTTCCAGCGATACGAAATCGAATGTGCTCGCGACTCCCTCTATCACCACACTGGATAACCAGGAAGCGTCGTTTATCGTCGGTGATGAGGTACCAATTTTGACCGGCTCGACTTCGAGTTCGAGTAATACCAACCCATTCCAAACGGTGGAACGTAAAGAGGTCGGGGTTAAGCTTAAAGTTGTGCCTCAGATCAACGAAGGTACCTCGGTTAAGTTAACCATCGAGCAGGAAGTCTCTGGCATTAACGGTAAAACCGGTGTCGATGTAACCTTCGCGACCCGTCGTCTGACAACCACTGTAATGGCCGATTCGGGTCAGATTGTGGTCTTGGGGGGCTTGATCAAAGAAGAGGTGCAGGAGAGTGTACAGAAAGTCCCCTTCCTCGGCGATCTTCCTATTATCGGTCATCTGTTCAAGTCTTCATCAAGCGGTACGAGAAAAACTAATTTGATGGTGTTTATCAAGCCAACCATTATTCGTGACGGCATTACCATGGAAGGCATCGCAGGGCGTAAGTACAACTACTTCCGAGCTCTGCAGCTTGAGCAGCAGGATCGCGGTATTAACTTAATGCCAGACAGCGAAGTGCCTATACTCGAAGAGTGGAACCAATCCGATTACCTTCCACCCGAAGTTAACGAGATCCTTGAGCGTTATAAAGAGGGCAAAGGTCTAGCTACTAAGATGCGTGAAACGGATCCGGCCTTGAAGACGATATCTGAGAGTAAAGAAAAAGATCAACAAGAGAGCGAAGAAAGCTCAAGCGAAAATAACACTTCAGCCACCACCGAAGATAAAGATGATGAGTGAGACTCAAGCCTCTCACAATGATGAGCTGGCGCAAGTGACCGATGAGCTTGGGCTGGCAGTCGAAAGTGAAACCGATGAGGTGTTTCACTCCACGAGTAAGGAGCGTTTACCTTTTGCCTTTGCACATCGCTTCGAAGTGGTACTGGATAGTGTAAATGAGCCGGGTCTTACCCTGTTTCATACCGCTTCCACGCCAGTCGAAGCTTTACTCGAGGCTCGCCGCTATACAGGTAAGGAGCTGCCTCTGGTTCAGCTTGCGCCGGACGAGTTCGAGGCAAGGCTAACACAGGCTTATCAGGCGAACTCTTCAGAGGCTCAGCAGCTGATGGAAGATATCGGCAATGAGATGGATCTGTTTACCCTGGCCGAGGAGTTGCCGCAGACCGAAGATCTGCTTGAAGGCGATGACGATGCGCCGATCATTAAATTGATCAACGCCCTGTTATCGGAAGCGATTAAGGAAGAGGCGTCCGATATTCATATCGAGACCTACGAGAAACAGCTTGTTGTGCGTTTCCGGGTCGATGGTGTACTCAAAGAGGTGCTCAAGCCGAACCGTAAACTCTCGTCACTCTTGGTTTCACGTATCAAGGTGATGGCACGTCTGGATATCGCCGAGAAACGTGTGCCTCAAGATGGCCGCATCTCGCTACGTATTGCCGGTCGTGCGGTCGATGTTCGTGTATCGACGATGCCGTCGAGTCATGGCGAGCGTGTGGTTTTGCGTCTGCTCGATAAAAATGCGGGTAACTTAGATCTTATCCAACTGGGCATGACCGAAGCGGTACGCATTCAGTTCGATGAACTGATCCGTAAACCTCACGGTATTATCCTGGTCACCGGACCTACGGGTTCGGGTAAGAGTACGACCCTCTATGCCGGATTAACCGAACTCAACACCAAAGATACCAATATTCTTACCGTCGAAGACCCCATCGAGTATGAGCTTGAAGGGATCGGTCAGACTCAGGTGAACACTAAGGTCGATATGACTTTTGCCAGAGGTCTGCGTGCGATTCTGCGACAAGATCCCGATGTCGTGATGATTGGTGAGATCCGTGATTTAGAGACGGCTCAAATTGCGGTTCAGGCTTCATTGACGGGCCATATGGTACTGTCGACCTTGCATACCAACACAGCCTCAGGTTCGATTACCCGATTACAGGATATGGGTGTCGAACCTTTCCTCGTCTCATCGAGTTTATTGGGCGTGTTGGCTCAACGATTGATCCGAACCCTGTGCTCCGAGTGTAAGTCTGAACACGCACCGGCTCTGAGTGAACGTGCGTTACTGGGCATGAAAGACGATGATACACGAGTGATCTATCGCGCTCAGGGATGCAAGGCATGTGGCCATAATGGCTATCGTGGACGTACAGGTATTCATGAGTTACTCGTGGTCGATGACGATGTTCGTGAACTCATTCATACCGGTCGCGGAGAATTGGCGATTGAGAAACATATTCGACAATCGACGCCGAGTATTCGTCATGATGGTATGAGTAAGGTACTTGCTGGGATCACAACCCTGGAAGAAGTGTTGCGTGTAACCCGCGAGGAATAATCGATGCCAGCATTTGAATACAAGGCGTTAGATTCAAAAGGTAAGCAACAAAAAGGTGTGATGGAAGCCGATACGGCGCGTCATGCTCGAGGTCAGCTTCGCGAACAACGTTTGATGCCGCTCGAGATCACCCCGGTTGTTGAAAAAGAATCCAAAGCGAAATCGACCGGTAAGAGTCTCTTTCAACGAGGGATCTCAGTTGCGGAACTCGCGTTAATCACCCGTCAGGTGGCAACCTTGGTTGCGGCGGGTTTACCCGTCGAAGAGGCATTGAAGGCGGTAGGACAGCAGTGCGAGAAAGATCGTTTAGCCAGCATGATTATGGCGGTCAGATCCCGTGTCGTCGAAGGTTATAGCCTGGCAGATTCCATGGCAGAGTTTCCCCATATTTTCGATGATCTCTATCGCGCCATGGTGGCATCGGGTGAAAAATCCGGTCACCTCGAAGTCGTGCTTAACCGTCTTGCCGATTACACCGAGAGAAGACATCAGTTGAAGAGTAAGATGACGCAGGCGATGATCTACCCTGTGGTGCTTACTGTCGTGGCAATCAGTGTTATCGCGATATTGCTAGCCGCTGTTGTACCTGAGGTGGTGGGTCAGTTTGAGCATATGGGACAGGAGTTGCCCTGGACAACCTTGCTGTTGATCGCTTCATCTGATTTTGTCAGAGATTACGGCTTGCTGGTTTTAGGTGTCATTGTCATAGGCTTTGTGCTGTTGAAGCGGCTCTTAACGAAAGCCGAATATCGAATGAAGTATGACAGCTTACTACTCGTGTTTCCGGTCATAGGCCGTGTCAGCAAAGGGCTTAATACTGCCAGATTTGCACGAACCTTAAGTATTCTGACCGCCAGTGCGGTGCCACTGCTGGATGCAATGCGTATTGCCAGCGAAGTGCTTATTAATGTAAGAGTACGAGCTGCGGTTGAAGATGCTACCGCCAGAGTTCGGGAAGGTACCAGTTTAGGTGCAGCACTGACTAATACGAAACTTTTCCCTCCTATGATGCTCTATATGATCACATCGGGTGAAAAGAGTGGTCAACTTGAGCAGATGCTGGAGCGAGCCGCCGATAACCAAGACCGAGAGTTCGAGTCCAATGTGAATATTGCGCTGGGTGTATTTGAACCTCTGCTCGTGGTGAGTATGGCTGCTGTGGTGCTGTTTATCGTGTTGGCTATTCTGCAACCGATCTTAGAGCTGAATAATATGATCAGTGGCTAAATACCGGTCATCAAAAAATGTCGTTAAATGAATTGAACTGTGAACCTGACTTTAAGGCAGAATAGCAGTAAGTAAATAACTGTTTTACCTATTTCTCTGCGTCGAGCGATTGTGATGTGGAGCGGTTTCAATAAGAGGACGTTGTTAATGCAAGCAAGAAACAAACAGAAAGGTTTTACCTTACTCGAAGTGATGGTTGTTATCGTGATCTTAGGTATCTTAGCCTCTATGGTTGTGCCTAACTTGATGGGTAATAAAGATAAGGCCGATCTGCAGAAAGCCGTTTCGGATATCGTTGCGTTAGAAAATTCTTTGGATATGTATAAGCTGGATAACAGCATCTACCCAACGACAGAGCAGGGGTTAGAAGCATTAGTTCAGAAGCCTACTATCTCTCCGGAGCCACGTAATTACCGTGCCGATGGTTATGTGAAGCGTTTACCACAGGATCCATGGAGAAATAATTACCTGCTACTTAGCCCGGGTGAGAATGGCAAGCTAGATGTGTTCAGCGCCGGCCCCGATGGTCAGCCAGGTACCGAAGATGATATCGGTAACTGGAACCTGCAAGATTACCAGTAAACTTAATATTCGTTGATTAAAGAAAACTGATGAAGTCGCAAAAAGGTTTTACCTTAATGGAAGTTTTGCTGGTCGTCCTCTTGATGGGGCTGGCCGCTTCTGCTGTGACTATGAGTATGAGTGGTGCCGATAAGCAAAGAGAGTTGGAGAGATCGGCTTTGCAGTTTATGGCTGCGACTGAGATGGTGCTCGATGAGACCGTACTCAGTGGGCATTTCATCGGCATAGTGATTGATGATGAAAGCTATAAATATGTCTTTTACGACGAAGGTAAATGGAAGCCCCTGGCTCAAGATAGAATCTTATCCGAAAGGCAGATGGAGTATGGCGTTAAGCTGGACCTTATTCTGGATGGCTTACCTTTGGTTCAAGACGATGAAGAGAAAGACACCTGGTTCGAGGAGCCGCTGATTGAAAAGTCTGAAGAGGATATGAAGAAGTTTCCTGAGCCTCAGGTGTTGCTTTTCCCCAGCGGAGAGATGAGTACCTTCGAGCTTATTTTCTCGAGCAAAGATGAATCCGGCAGAGAGATCGAGGCCCTGGTTGTGGGCGATTCCCTTGGTCGATTAACTTTGGGGAGAGACGATGGATTCGATGACTAACATATTCGTTAAAAAGCCCTATTTTTCTGAGGCGGTATCCTATTTTAGCATTAAGGTTCTGATAACAAAGGTTGGAGCTGTTTGTGAATCATAGCGTTAAGGGCATGACCTTACTCGAAGTTATCGTTGCTTTAGCCGTATTTGCCATTGCTGCGGTGTCGATCACTAAGAGCCTGGGAGATCAAATTGCCAACATGCCAATCTTAGAGGAGCGGACCTATGCGCAATGGGTCGCCGACAATGAGATGGTCGAGGCGAGACTGGAGCCGAAGTTTCCTGATATCGGTAAGAAAGAGGGGGAAACTGAACTGGCTGGTCGAGATTGGTATTGGCGTAAAGAGGTGGTAAAAACCACGGATGATAAATTCAGAATGATCCGCATCAGCGTCAGTGATGATGAGCGATATCAACGTATTCTTGCCCAGGTAAGTAGTTATGTACTCAATCAAGACTAGAGTTATCGCAGGTTTTACCTTGCTTGAGATGTTAGTCGCCATCGCTATTTTTGCCATGTTGGGGCTCGCGGCTAACTCTGTCCTGCACACGGTGATTCAAAATGATGCCGCGACAAAAGAGTTTTCCGGCAAGCTGAAGTCGATGCAACAGGGCTTCGGGGCGCTCGAGCGTGATTTAGGGCAGATGGTGGCACGCACGCCTCGCCTGCTCGAGGGGGGTCGCGGCACAACCGTATTTCAAACCGGTGAAGATATTCTGGATTCAGAATCTGAGGCGCTGGTTTTCTTTCGTCTGGGCTGGCTAAACCCCGATGGCTTATTGCCAAGAGGCAGCATTCAATCTGTGGCCTATGTGGTGCAGGATAACAACCTTGAGCGCTGGTATTATCCCTATCCAGAGCCAGAGTTCGGCAGTGAGCCGATCAAAACAATCGTCATTAAAGATGTGATCTCGGTGGAATACTCCTTCTTTATGGAAGATAAGTGGGAGAGAAAAGTCGATGCGACTAAGCTGCCGAAGGCGATTGCGATGGAAATCGAATTAGAAGGTTATGGTAAAATCCAGCGTAAATTTTTGCTGTCAACAGGTGCTCCCGTCGGCTCGGGAAGTAATAACAATGGTGGCAACAATAACGGTGGTAATAACTCCGGCAATAATAATGGCAACAACTCTGGTAATAATAACGGCAACAACTCCGGAAATGGCAGCGGTGATGACAGGGATGAAGGCTAGTGGTTAAGAAGCTTCCCGGTAAGCAGCGAGGTGTTGCACTCATCGTTGTACTATTGATTGTGGCTATGGTGGCGATAATCGCGACCAATATTAATAGTCGTAATCAGCTTTCGGTCCGGCGGACATTGAATTTAACTCAATACGACCAGGCATTTTGGTACGCGATTTCGGCCGAAGAGTTAACCAAGAAAGTATTGAAGCAAGATCTCGATGATGCCGATGGTACGGTTCACCTGCAGCAGTATTGGGCACAGGCCGATGTGGTTTTTCCCGCCGAGCACGGTGAGATTGGTGGAACGATCAGTGATATGCGTTCCTGTTTTAACCTCAATGCCTTGTCTATCGAGAGTAAAGAGGTTGAGAATGGGCAGCCTAAACTTCCCCTGCCTGCGGTGCAGTATAAAGGGCTGTTGGTTGCACTGGGTATGGATGAGTTTTCGGCGGAGCGGCTGACTCACACCCTGAAAGATTATATCGATGAAGACAGCACGGCGAGTCCATTTGGTGCCGAAGATGCGGATTATGAATCGAGGAATGTGCCCTATAGGGCGGCGAACACTCTGATGAGTCACCGTAGTGAGTTAAGAGCTGTCATGGGGTATACGCAAGATATCTATCTTAAATTGTTGCCCTATATTTGTGTCATCCCCGGTGATGACCGCCAGCTGCTCAATGTGAATACCTTGAAGGTCGAGCAGGCTGCCTTAATGGCCGGCATGTTTGATAATAAAATTTCCGTAGGCGAGGCCGAGAGTATCATCAATCAACGACCCGGCGATGGTTTCGAGAAGATAGAGGACTTTTGGTCAAACTCATCTTTGGCCAGCCTGCAATCGGAAGCTGACTTGAAAACAACATTTGTCGTCGACAGTAACTACTTCCTATTAGAGGCTGGGGCCAAGGTCGATAACGCTACGTTTCGCTTGGATAGTGTGCTGAAACGAGGCAGTGACAATAAGATGGATATTCTGACACGACAGTATGGCGGTCAGAAATAAAATTAATATTACCCGACGTCGGGTGGTAAAAGAATAAAATGAGATAACCTCATCGGGTGATTTGATGAGGTTTGTGGAGAGTGAATGTGAGTGAGAGACTATTTATCCGCTTAGGAACAACCTCAGAGCAGCCCTGCTCTTGGCTGGTTTGGTCTGAGCAGGAACAAGAGATCATCGCCTCTGGTGAGGTAAAGGATGCAGCTGCTCTGTCGAGTCTGACTGAGCGCGCCGGTAATCGCCCTGTGGATGTATTAGTTCCCTCCTCTTCGATCACCCTGACTAAGGTCGATCTCCCGGAAAAAGGACAACGCCAGGCAATACAGGCTCTCCCCTTTATGCTCGAAGAGAGCTTGGCAGAGAATGTTGAACAACTTCATTTTGTGCCGGGTCCACGCAGTGGCGAGTCTTTGAGTGTCGCCGTGGTTGCCCATGAACAGATGCAAAACTGGCTTAATTGGCTCAGTGAAGCAGGTTTAAAGGCCAAACGCATCGTTCCCGACTGCTTAGCTCTACCGCTGGAGCAGTGTCAGTGGGCAGCAATGAAATTCAACCGTGAGTATCTGTTGAGAACCGGTGAAGGTGCGGGTGTCAGCCTGAGTGAAGAGTGGATGAACAGTGTGCTACCTAAACTACTGCCGGTTGAGTCTGAAACGCCTGTGACGGTTGCTGCCTATAGTGAGTTATCAATGACTGGCGCAGATATACAGGAACAGGCGCTTGAGTTACCTATGTTAGTGCTAGCTAAGGGAGTCTTAACCGCACCTCTGAATCTGTTATCCGGTGCTTATACGCCTAAGCGAGACTATGGTAAAAATCTCATGTTATGGCGTAATGTCGCGATCGTCGCCGTGGCTGCTCTCCTGTTGGCTTTAGTCAATAAAGGGCTCAACATCTATCAACTCGATGCTGAGCAGGCTCGTTTGCAGGCTGAAAGTGAGGCTATTTATAAGCGAGTGGTTCCGGGAAGCTCACGCATCGTAAACCTGAGGTCTCAGATGGATAGAGAGCTACGCAGCATGCAAGGCCAGGGCGGCGGGAGTGAATTTTTCTCTATGCTTGAAGGATTAGAAGAGGCCTTTACCCAGGTTGCAGATTTGAAGCCGACAACCTTACGCTTCGATAGCGCACGTAACGAGCTCAGAATGCAGGTTACTGCTAAGAGTTATGCACAGATTGAACAGTTTAAGACGATTGTGTCGCGCTCCTATCAGCTCGATTCGGGGGCTATGAACAGTGGCGAAGACGCCGTAACCAGTACGCTAACGCTGAGGAGTAAGTAAGATGGAGAACCTTAAAGCGTGGTGGAACGGCCTAATCTTGCGAGAGCAGCAACTGGTCGGAACTTGTGCTGTCGTGCTGGTTATCGGCATATTTTATTGGGGGATCTGGACTCCGATATCGAATGCAGAAATTGATGCCGAGCGTCGATTGCAGGCACAAGAGAGCACATTGAATTTTGTTAAGCAAACCGCAAATAAAATCGCGGGTTTGAAGCAAAGCGGTACTCAATCAAAGTTTAACGGTAGTTTAAGTGCCGCCGTTAACCTGAGTGCGGGAGCCTTTGGATTAGAGATAACGCGTATGCAGCCTCAGGGTAACAAGATCCAGCTATGGATGGACGATGTCCCGTTCGATGCGTTGCTTGGATATTTGAATGAATTGGTTCAGGAGAAAGGGTTATCGTTAGATAGCATAGATCTTGCTGAATCGGATGTGCCTGGATTAGTCCGTGTTCGTCGTATTCAGCTATCACAATGATGCCAGGCGTAAACTGTTTTGATTAACCATATGGCTTAGGGTTTGGCATAGAAAGTGACTGTTTTTATAAAGGTAATGTAGTGAATTTAGCAAAGAAAGTTATTATTGGTGTGTTGATCTATTTGGTTTTTTTGATCGCATTATTACCGGCAAGTGTCGTCGTCAGGCTAGCACCATTACCTAATACGATAAGTTTGAGTGGAGTTTCCGGTTCGATATGGTCGGGAAGTGTTGAGACGGTTACGATTCAAAAGAGACAGCTGGAGCAGGTGCAGTGGGAGCTGAGTCCCTGGGCTCTGTTTCTCGGCAAAGCTAAGTTAGATCTTGTGATTGGTAACCGTGCTAGCGCGGTTAACGGCAAAGGTCAGGTGACACTTTCTATGAGCGGCATCAAGGCGCAAGGATTACGATTTGAAGCCCCGGGAAGTTTCCTGATCGGCAATACCAGGTTACCGTTTCGCACTAAAATTGGTGGTGATATCAGCCTGTTCATCGAGGAGCTAGCTCAAGGTCAGCCTTGGTGTGAGCAGTTAACCGGTAAAGTCTTCCTTAACAGTGCCAAGGTGAAAAATCAGTTCGGTGATTATCCCTTGGGTGATATCGAACTGGGCTTAAGCTGTGTCGATGGTAATGTTAATGTGAACTCCGATGAAACGATGAACCAGCTCGGCTTAAGCGGCACCGTGTTAGTGAAGGGAGAGAAGATGGTAAAGGTTTCGGCTAAGATCAAAGAGACACCATCTCAACCTGAAGATCTGAAGAAAGCACTTAGCTTCTTAGGTAAGAAAGATAGCCAAGGGTATTATCCGATTAGTTATCAAGGACGAATCCCTTTGTAGACTGAGGACTTTCTCTTTATTGGCAGTTTCAAAAAGGCACTAAACAGTGCCTTTTTTGTGTCTGGCCAATAAATGTTCCCTACATTTATTGGCATTCCCACCATCCCTGGCAGTCAGAACACTTATGTAGGTTAAGGATGCTCCCTGCATCAATATGGCATTTCCTACATCTGACCCATAGGGATATGGGAAATGTCTTTGAAGCGAATGGAGCGCTTTAGACCCTGTCGGTCATGGTATAAAACCTTCGTTGTGTCTGGGAATTGTCTTTCAATCGGCTAAAAGGTCATCCAATAGCAGGTGATAATCCCCAATCGATGGGAAATCGCTAAAAACTTTATCTGGTTTTTGGCTATCAGGGTTGGTGATGCCAAGCTGATATCCCACCCCGGCCTCTTTCGCTGCTTTTAGAATGGCTTCGCTGTCATCCACAAACAGGCAGCGGCTTGGGTCTAAGTTGAACTGTTGAAACAGATGCAGCCAAAACTTTGGGTGCTCCTTGGGGTAACCTGTCTCATGGCTTGATATCATCTTATCTAAGCCCTTGCTCAGATCGGTATGTTCCAGCTTTAGTGAAAGGCTGTGTGGGTGAGCATTGGTCACCAAAATGCGTGACTTACCTTGTACACCTAAGGCCGTTAAGAAAGGCATGCTGTCTTGTCTGAGCTGGATCCTATTGACCAAGGTTTTATGTAACTCCTTGATGTCTATCTGTAACTCCCGTTGCCAATAGTCCAGACAATACCAATCTAAAGTACCGAATACTTTCTGGTATGCGGTTTCAACCAGGTGCTGAGCGGCTTGGCTATCGAGCCCTTTCTGGCGGCTTAGCTCTTTAGGGACCAGACTTAACCAAAAGTGATTATCGAAATGAAGGTCCAGCAGTGTGCCGTCCATATCGAGTAATACTGTATCTATCTTATTCCATGGAAACATATGATCTGTTCAAATTCTGGTTGTAGATTAAAAACATAATAGTAAGATTGTATGGTTAAGCCAATACCCATTTTATTCAGGAACTTTCATGAAGGACAAGAAACCGGAAATTTTAGGCGCTGAGATCGTTGCCCAAAGCCGCCTGTTTAAAATCGAGCAGGTACACCTGAAGTTTTCGAATCAGGTCGAGCGTCAATATGAAAGGATGAAGGGTAATAACCGTGGTGCTGTCATGGTGGTCCCTGTGCTCAACAGTGAGACTCTGCTTCTTGGCAGAGAGTACGCCGCCGGAACTCACTCCTATGAACTCGGTTTTCCTAAGGGGCTAATCGATCCCGGAGAGGAGGCGCATGAAGCGGCTAACAGAGAGTTGCAGGAGGAGATTGGGTATGGTGCCGCTAAGCTTACACATCTTATGGAACTCAGCTTAGCTCCCGGATATTTTGCCAGTAAGATGCAAATTTTTATTGCAGAGGAGTTATTCGAAAGCCAACTCGAGGGGGATGAACCTGAGCCTATCGAGCTGATCCATTGGCCCCTCGACAGATGGCAGTCTCTTTTGGATCTGGAAGACTTTTCTGAATCAAGAAGCGTGAGCGCCTTGTTTTTAGCTCAGAAATATCTAAAACTGTAATTGTTTGAAATTTTAATTTAATAAAGTTTTACTTGTTGTGGGCTGTTGGAGCGGTTATGAAGCCAGAAGATTACATAGAGCAAGTTATTGATATCGCAGTTAAGGCTGGTTCGGAGATTCGAAATATCTATCTGAATGGCACATTTGATAAAGAGATTAAGTCGGATAATACTCCGGTCACTTCTGCTGATATCGCAGCACATAATATTATTAGTTTGGCGCTTAAGGCATTAACGCCAGATATTCCGGTTTTGTCCGAGGAGGATGCCGAAATTCCTTTCTCACAGAGAGAGCATTGGAGCCGTTATTGGCTCGTCGACCCTCTCGATGGTACCGGGGAGTTTATTGCCGGGAGTGGGGATTTTTCGGTCATTATCGCTCTGGTTGAACATAACCGTCCCATCATGGGAGTGGTTTATGTCCCTATGACAGAAGTTTGCTATTACGCGATTGCCGGGCTCGGTGCCTACAAGCGAGATGATAAGTCGGAAGTGAGGATCACCAGTCGTCAACTTCCCGATAGTAATGAACCACCATTGAAGCTCGCGGTGAGCCGCCGTCAGGACCCTCAGTCAGTATTGAAACTCTTTAATCAGCCAAAACATTGTGAATTAATTGTTCTCGGTGGCGCAGCCTTGAAGAGCTGTCTTATTGCCGAAGGTAAAGCCGATTGTTATGTGCGTATTGGCCCTACGGGTGAGTGGGATACCGGTGCTGCACAGATTATTATCGAGGAAGCTGGCGGTCAGATAATGGATCTTGAGCTTCAGCCACTGAGTTATAATGAGCGCGAAAGCCTGGAAAACCCCAACTTTATTGTTGTTGGCTCACCTCACCTTGCGTGGGATAGAATTTTATTAAATGAGTAACGCGATACAGATACGCCTTGCCGATAAGAGTGACCTTCAAGGTGTGAATGTGCTCGAACAGGCTTGTTTCCCCGGCCACAGTTACCCGGACTTTTTCTTTCGTCAGGCATTGGATTGTTGGCCCGAGGGCTTCCTGTTGGCCTGCGATGATGGGACTCCACTGGGGTATCTACTCGCCTCTGCGGGAGCAGAGCCGCATCTTCGTTGGATCTTATCTGTCGCTGTCAGTGAAACGCAGCGGGGGCGTGGGATTGGACGCAAGCTTTTGACTAAATATCTGAACAGGCTCCCCTCATCGGTCACTCATGTACACTTGACTGTAGCACCTGAAAATAGTGCTAAGGAGTTGTACCTGAAACAGGGCTTCGTTCAGACGGGTTATGAATCGGACTATTTTGGCGATGATGCCCCCAGGTTGTTGCTGACTTATGTTAAGTAGTCTTTTCTATGGCTTCTATTGAGGGGAAAGTATGGTACTGAGCAGGCGCTTTTTTCCCTACTTTGTTACTCAGTGCCTTGGCGCGCTGAACGACAATGTCTATAAAAATGTTTTACTCCTGTTCGTCACTTATTCTCAAGTCGATAGCCTGCCTATAGGGGTCAATCTTTTTGTCAATTTAGCCGCAGGTTTGTTTATATTGCCGTTTTTTCTGTTCTCAGCCCATGCGGGATTGATTGCGGATAATATCGATAAGGCTCTGCTGATCAGGCGCCTTAAACTGTTAGAAGTTATCATCATGCTTTGCGCCGCCGTGGCAATACTCACCCAAAGCTACCTGTCGATGTTGTTACTGCTCTTTTTGACCGGTGTTCAATCCGCCTATTTTGGACCGGTCAAATACTCCCTTCTGCCTCAGGTGCTTAAAGATAAAGAGTTGGTCACGGGCAACGCTTGGGTTGAAATGGGGACCTTTATCTCCATTCTCACGGGAACGATCACCGCAGGTTTCATTGTGGCAAGCGACAACCCTAAGTTTTTCGCGGCCTTGTCGGTTTGTTTTCTGGCCCTGTCAGGCTATCTTTCTAGCCGACTCATTCCGGCGATACCGTTAAAGCGGGAACCTAAGAAGCTGCGTTTTGCTCCTTTCTCTGGCGCTATCAATAGCATCAGAAAAGTGCAACGCACTCCCTCTATATGGATGGCTGTTCTGGCTATCAGTTGGTTCTGGTTTCTTGGGGCGACCTATCTGACACAGTTTCCCAACTTTGCCAAAACACACCTGCACTCCGGCGCTACTGTCGTATCTCTGTTGTTAGCCCTCTTCTCTATCGGAATTGCGGTTGGATCTTTTATGTGTGAGCGGCTCTCATTCAGACAGGTTGAAATGGGACTCTTGCCCTTTGGCTTACTGGGGTTAGCCCTTTTCGGTGTCGACCTTTATTGGGCCATTCCAGGTGGTTCATGGGAGCAAGACCAGATTTATACCGCTCTCTCCTTCCTCTATGAGTCGAAGCATTATCGATTGATGTTTGATCTCTTTATGGTGGGAGTCAGCGGAGGGGTCTTCATTGTCCCCCTATACGCATTCATTCAAGCCAGAACAAAAGAGGGGGAGTGTGCTCAGGCCATAGCGGCGAATAATATTTTAAATGCGCTGTTTATGGTGGTTTCGGCTGCTAGTTCAATGATTATTCTTGGGGTATTGAACTGGAGCATTGCTGAGTTGTTTCTGTTACTCGCTATCACGAATTTAGCCGTCGGGCTCTATCTTTATGCAAAGCAGCCCGAGCTTGGAGCAAGATTTATCGCTTACCTGCACTCTCGGATTTTTCATTCGGTAACTGTGATAGATAGAGACTTGATTCCTAAAACAGAAGCGGCCTTGCTCATAGGTTCTCCCTGTACGGCTAAGGAGTTGTTCTTGCTGCAACACCTGTCTATAAGAACGGTTCGTATTATGGTGAAAGGTACTTTGAGGCAAGACTTATGGTCCGGACTGCTGAGATGGAGTGGGATGGCTGTAGAATTTACCTTACCCAAAAACAAGGGGGCAGATGAAACTTGTAAACATCATTTCAAAGACCGGGAGGAGATGCTAAATCAAATTGAATTTGCACTGTCTGACAACGAGTTAGTGTATCTTTCAAAGGAAGACTATTTACTCTTAGCCGATGAGTTTTGTGCGAGATTGGCCGCCTTCCCTAAGCGCTATATCAGTATTAACAGTTCAGAAGCATCGAAGTCAGGGGACAGAGGGCGAAGTGGGGATACAAGCCTTATCGTTACTTTGGACCGTTAAAGAAAGAGCCTTTAACAAATAGTAAAGGCTCTCTGTTTTCAGCATGGATTAGCCGTATGGATTATCCCTTTGACGAATACTCATCTAACCATTCATGCATGGCTTGATGCGAGCCCTTGAAAATGACTCTGGATTGTTTCTTATCCAGCTGGTATTGGTACATAGGATCGTAATATTTTGTGAGGAGAAGCGATATCCACTCCATATGCGGCTGAGTATCGCCACGCTGGCGTTGTATATTGAGTGCATTAGCTATGATGGATTGAAATTCATCATGAAGCTGACCCCCGAGTCGTTTCTTAATTCCTGTGATGCTTTGGCTCAGGTACTCTGCAAATGCATCGAATCCGGCTTCTTCACCTAAGCGCTCCACATAGCCGGAGTGCATCTTATGGACATATTCGTTCAGTAGTCTGTTTAGCCTGGCTCCCTCTGGCTCCTCAAGTACAAGCATATCGGCGGCTTGCATACCCGAGTAGAACTGCTTTGGTATTGCTGAACGTCCAATCAGGAAGCTTTCATCCTCAACAAGCAGACATTTCTCCGCTCTCTCTTGATGTTTGAGCAGTGAGACGGCCAGGTTATTCTCGAAGTTAATCTGGCTTGGTTGTGGCTCATGATATCGTCCAAAACTTGAACCACGATGATGGGCCAGCCCTTCGAGATCGATAGCCTCAGAGCGTTGAAGCAAAAAGTCAGTTTTACCACTACCCGTTATCCCACTGAGAATATGGATGGGACTCTGTTTTGGCGCCTCATCTATCACTTCGATCAGGTATTGACGCATGGCTTTATAACCACCCTCAACATAGGGAATCTCTATCCCGGCCTCTTTTATCCATTGCTGTGTCAGTTGAGATCTTAGCCCCCCGCGAAAGCAATAAAGATAGGCATTGGGATGCAGGCTAATAAACTCAAGCCATGCCTCGACTCTCTGTTGCTTGATTTGACCATTAACCAGTGAATGGCCGAGGGCAATTGCCGCATCCTGACCTTTATTCTTATAACAAGTCCCCACCTTTTGACGCTCACTATCTTGCATGAGTGGCAAATTAGTACTCGATGGAAACGCCCCCTTATTAAATTCTATAGGAGCTCTGACATCCATCATAGGATGACCACTGAGCATTATCTCTCTGTAGGCACTCTTGGGAACTATGTTTTGGCTCATTAGAGGAGCTCCACTAATGTCAGCTGGTTAAAACTGTTAAGACTCCCGATACAGCTGGATGGGACTTTATGCTTAGTGAGTAGCTCGACAAGTTCGCTTTCGGCTTCGGCGGAGACTGAGATCAGTAAGCCACCACTGGTTTGAGGATCGCAGATAATGGCTTTCTGTTTGTCACTGAGCATTGGTAGATGCTCACTATAGCTGTCGAAGTTTCGATGTGTGCCGCCAGGGATACATCCCATTTCAAGGTACTGTTCAGCTTTAGGCAGTAATGGAAGCGCAGACACTTGAATTTGTGAGTTTAAGCCAGCGCCCTGACACATCTCAATCAGATGTCCCGCGAGTCCGAAACCTGTCACATCGGTCATGGCATTTACGCCGGATATTTTAGCTATGATAGGACCTAAAATATTGAGTTGGCACATAGCGTCGGCGGCAATATTCGTATCTTCCGGGGCTATCTTCTTCTGCTTTTGTGCCGTCGTTAATATGCCAATGCCCAGTGGTTTGGTGATGTAGAGTTTGTCACCGGGTTGAGCCGTATTATTCTGTTTTAGCTCAGACAGGGGAATTTGCCCCGACACTGCGAGTCCGAATATGGGCTCGGGGGAATCGATACTGTGCCCTCCCGCTAACATGATTCCCGCATCGGCGCAGGCTTGACGTCCACCATCAACAACTTGCTGTGCCACCTCGGGTGATAATTTATTGACTGGCCAGCCCAAGATAGCAATTGCCATCATTGGGGTGCCGCCCATGGCGTAGATATCGCTGATAGCATTGGTCGCCGCGATGCGGCCAAAGGTAAAAGGATCATCGACTATCGGCATAAAGAAGTCGGTGGTGCTTATGATTCCGGTCTCATCGTTGAGCTTATAAACGGCTGCGTCATCTCTGGTTTGATTACCAACGAGTATGTTCGGATCTTCGAATACAGGAAGCTGAGAGGCTAAAATGGTACTGAGGACTTTTGGAGATATTTTACAGCCACATCCTGCTCCGTGACTGTATTCGGTAAGCTTTATTTCTGATTCTGACATGAACGCAAAAGTCCGTTGATAAGATTGTTAGGCGGACATCATAGTCCTATAGCCAAATCACTTCAATAAACTGCGCCCTGCAAGTCGACAAGTGACCGCCCGGTCTTAGCTCAGCCTTCTATGGGGGCGAAAACCTCAAGGCTAAACGTTCAAACGGCCACCACCTTCGATGGCCGGACTGTATTGCGCTTATTAATGGACTATTTTATTGGCTGCGCGTAAGTCGACGTCAGCATTTGCCAGTTCTTTTGCTGGGCAAGGAAACGTTGCTTCATCTCCTCAACCTGCAACATCAGTTGCTTGCTGGCCAGTTGTTTGCGCTTCGCTTCCAAAAGCTCTTTCTTCGCCTTGTAATAATCTGCCAGGTGCGACTTTAACAGCTCATATTCAGCCTGAAGCTTTTCTAACGCCTCATCGCAGTTAGTTAGATTTGCAACTCGACGCTGAGTTCGCTTAAGTTGCATCTGTAACATGGCGCTCTCAACTCTCTCTTGAGGTGTGACACGTAGATCTTTTGCTAAACCCAGCCAGTTAAGCAAATTGATAAGCCATTTGGTTGGATCGTATTGCCACCACTTAATGCCATTTCGATAATCATTTTCAAAGATATGATGAAAGTTATGGTAGCCCTCGCCATAGGTGAGAAGGGCAATGATCCCGTTATCTCTGGCGGTATTTTTATCTGTGTAGGGCTGACTTCCCCAGACATGCGCCAGTGAATTAATGAAGAATGTACAGTGATGAACGACAACGAGCCTTAACAAACCCGCCATCAGGAGCATGCCCAGTATGTCACCGTTGAGCCAGCCAAGAAATGCGGGCAGAGCAATATTCATCAGAAGCACTAATGCTAAGTAGTATTTGTGCTGCCACATGACAATCTTGTCATTTTGTAAGTCACGAACATTTTTATAATCGTGATAACGCTGTGCTTGGTACTCTCTTAACATCCAACCTATGTGGCTATACCAAAATCCCATTTTGGCTGAATAGGGATCTTTGTCATTGTTATCGACATGTTTGTGGTGAACACGATGATCGGAAGACCAATGAAGGGCACTATTTTGCAATGCTAATGCCCCCCCCAAGGCAAAGATAAAGCGTACAGATGAACTGGCTTTATACGTTTTGTGTGACCAGAGTCTATGGTATCCGGCGGTAATAGATAGGCCACTGGCAAAAGCAAAACCAATAAAGGCTAGCCATTCAATTAAGCCATAGCCCTGTAGGATCCCATACCAAGGGACAAAGATCGCGGCACCAAGAAATGTGATGGCAAATAGCAGCACATTGGTCCAAATTAACGGTGGTGTATTCATTATTATTTTCCAGTTTAACTTTGAGCGTACATCTGTACGCTAATTTAGCCTTTCAAACTGATTAGGTCAAGTTAGAAGCGGGATCAAGGGGCTGCGTTTTACTATCAAAAAATGTATCATCTCGTGATAACACCTTAGATAGCGGATCCATCATGATGGGTATAAGAGCACAGCAGAAAGAGAAGACACGTCGGGCACTCGTCGATGCGGCGTTTAATCAATTAAATGCTGAGCGTAGTTTCTCTAGTCTGAGTTTGCGTGAAGTTGCGAGAGAAGCCAAAATTGCACCTACCTCGTTTTATCGTCATTTCAAAGATATGAATGAACTTGGACTTACCATGGTCGATGAGGGGGGCTTAACTCTCAGGCAGCTGATGCGTAAAGGGCGACAGCGAGCCGAAGCTGGAGGAAGTGTTATCCGAATATCTGTCGAAACCTTTATGGAGGTATTAGAATCAAACCCCAACGTGTTTCGGATTCTATTACACGAACGTTCGGGGACGTCGGCACCATTTCGTGCAGCGGTGGCTCGTGAAATCGAGCATTTTATCTCTGAGTTGACTCATTATACCGAAGCGACAGCAAAACGAAGCCCGGAATTAGCAAGGGCTCAGGCTGAGGCTCTGGTGACACTGGTTTTTAACGCGGGGGCTGCTGCATTAGATATGAAGCGGGTAGATAGGAAGGTACTTGCAGACCGGTTGGTGATACAGCTACGTATGGTGGCTAAAGGTTCCGAGGTGTTGCAACAAAAGATGGATAATAAGTAGAACCTTCTACGTTAACACTTTAAAATTTACTCTATGATTTAGATATTATTGTAGAGATAAAAAAAGGGCTCATTGGCCCTTTTTTTGTCTGGAACGTTTATGCCTTTGCAAATGGATTAGCGTCTCTCTAAGAAGACTCCCGATTCCATATGATCTGTATATGGGAATTGGTCAAATAGAGCAAAGCGCGTGATCTTATGTGTTTTGCTCAGCTCAGCTAAGTTGTCGATTAAAGTATTCGGGTTACAAGAGATATAAACGATACGATCGTAGCCTTGCACCAGCTTAACGGTATCTGGATCCATACCTGCTCTAGGTGGGTCAACGAAGATGGTATTACAGTTGTAGCTATCTAAATCGATCCCCTCCAGGCGTCTGAAGGTACGCTTCTTTGCCATTGCATCGGTAAAATCTTCTGCCGACATACGGATGATCTGCAGGTTGTCGATCTTATTTATCTTGATATTGTATTGTGCGGACTCAACCGAAGGTTTTGCGAGTTCGGTGGCTAATACGCGATCGAAATTTTGTGCCAGGGCAATTGAAAAATTACCATTACCACAATAAAGCTCCAGTAGATCGCCTTGGCTATTTTTAGTGACATCAATAGCCCACTCCAACATCTTCACCGAGACTTTACCATTAGGTTGGGTAAAGCTATTTTCAATCTGATGATATTGAAGCTGTTCGTTATTGACAGTTAATGACTCGATGACAAAGTCTTTGTCTATGATCAGTTTCTGTTTACGAGCTCGACCAATAATATTGATGTTGAAAGTGGCTGCTAACTTCTCTTTTAAGGCTTTAGCTTCAATCTCCCACTGTGCATCAAGTTGCTTGTGATACAACAAAGACACTAAGATTTCGCCACTAAGCGTTGATAAGAAATCTATCTGGAATAACCTATGTCTCAGAGTTGGATTGGGCCTTAACTCTTCCATAAGGGCTGGCATCACCTTATTGATCAATTCACTAGCAGGGAGAAATTGATCGCAACGGACTTTGCTGTCGAGTGCTTTATCAAACATGTAGTAGTACATGTCCTCACCGTCATGCCATATGCGGAATTCGGCACGCATACGATAATGAGCCGGTTCGGAACTAAAAACTTCTAGCTTTGGCGTATCAAAATCAGTGAATATCTGTTCCAGCTTGATACGTTTTTCTTCGAGTTGCGCATCATAGGTATTAGGATCCATTGCTGCTAAATTCATTTATTGATCACCCTTGGTTTGATTTGGGGCGGAATTATTATACTAGATTGCAAGGATGTCCAGTTTCTGGCTTCCGATTTTAGGGCTGTTGTGTGAAAATTCATGTATGCATACTAAGTGGAGAAGAGATTTGTCAGGACCAATACTTGTTTTTGATTCAGGAATAGGTGGCTTATCTATTTTCGACGAGATTAGGCAAGTACTACCTGATAAACAATATTGCTACCTTTTCGATAATGCCCGCCTGCCATACGGCGAGTTGGACGAGCAGGTATTGATAAGTGGCTGCAAGGCTCTTATCACTTCTATTGTTAAAATGATCGATGCGTCCTTAATTGTGATTGCCTGTAATACGGCGAGCACCTTAGTTTTACCAGCACTGAGAGAAGTGCTGAACATTCCGGTTGTCGGAGTGGTGCCCGCAATAAAACCCGCTGCAGCATTATCACGAAATAAGCATATTGGTGTACTGGCAACTCCGGGAACGATAAGACGACCCTATACTCACGAATTGATAGAACAGTTTGGTGGTGATTGTAAGGTTGAACTATATGGTTCTTCTGAACTGGTTATATTGTCGGAGAGAAAAGCTGCCGGCATCGACATCATACAAGCGGATATCGCTAAAATATTAAACCCTATTAAATGCAGTGGACTCGACACACTTGTTTTAGGCTGCACTCACTTCCCTATGCTCAAAGTCGAGATACAAGACTATCTGGGTGAAAATGTATTATTACTGGATTCTGCCAAGGCGGTGGCGGCAAGGGTAATAAGCCTATGTTTACAATTGGACGAAAAGAACCGTAATCGAAATAATTCTAAGGATGAAGTGAGTGGTTCGGAGTCAAAGGAGATGATAGCGCTGTATACGTCTGAGGAGATAAGCGATGGGCTTAAAAACACATTAGCCAAAATTGGGTTTTCAAATATTGAAAAGGTCCAAACTGGCTAATGCGTTTAGTGAGCATCAAGAATTAAGCTTAAGTGTTAGCTTGACTCTCGCTCTTGTCTGCATCTTGAGATTTTGCTTCTCTTACTTTTAGTGTACGTTCCTGGAAATCGAATTCATTTAATTTAGACATGGCTTTCTTAGCGCCAGCCTCTGACATTTCAATAAATCCAAAACCTTTACGTCGGCCTGTCTTGCGGTCACGAACCAAACGCACAGAATTTACCGGACCGTATTTACCGAACAACTCCTTTACTTCACCTTCATGTACACGATAAGGCAAGTTACCTACGTATAGTGTCATTGTTGGGCCGGTATATTGCTCAACGCTCTCGGCATTGTTAGCGGATGGAGATGATTTACCCTGAAGTGCGAATACAACACTTGCAATAATAGCACCTGTGAAAAAAGCGATTGCGGCATTAAGGCCTGCGAACTGGTTGAACGCGAATGCGCCAACTATGGCGATAATCAAAACGATAAGAAATGGCTTTTGCATATATATGTTCTCTGAAGAATTGATAAATAACTGTTAATAGCAGGTATATGGTAATGAATTATTTAGCATTACACTAGCCCATTGCCGAAAAAATGAACTTAATAGTTAATGCCGCCATTCATTGCTGGATGATTCTCACTCGAAACGTAGTTAAAATAATCAAAAAACAATGGGTCTGCACAAAACTTCGACGCATGAACGTAAAAGTGAAAAAAAGGGGTTGTGCTCTGCTCTGAGTTCCCTATAATGCGCAACCACTGACACGGCACAGCAGGCATACAGCCTACATCTCGTAAGAGAGTGCAGTTGAAGTTGAGTTAACTTTTTAACGAAAGATAACTCAGGCAGAAAGCCTTTAAGGTTTTCATTTGTCATTCTCTTGTATAAGAAAAAGACACTTGAAAAACTTCTTAAAATTAGCGCTTGACGCCAACAACGGGAAGTGTAGAATACGCATCCCTAAGCCAACGACCTAGCGTCTAACGGCAGCATCTGAAAAATTGATGCTACGCTCTTTAACAATTTATCAAGTAATCTGTGTGGACACTCACAGGTGTTGAGTTATTCGAAACTACTTCTCACGAAGTAGTCAAAAATTTTACTCAATGTAACGATGAGTGTTCATAGCAATATGTACAAACGTTTTTAAGATTCTTCCGAGTCTTTTAAACGAAATCAGAATTCATTGAGCCGGTTCTTAGGAACCAACAAAACTTTAATTGAAGAGTTTGATCATGGCTCAGATTGAACGCTGGCGGCAGGCCTAACACATGCAAGTCGAGCGGAAACGGAGATAGCTTGCTATCAGACGTCGAGCGGCGGACGGGTGAGTAATGCCTAGATATCTGCCTAGTCGTGGGGGATAACAGTTGGAAACGACTGCTAATACCGCATACGCCCTACGGGGGAAAGGAGGGGACCTTCGGGCCTTTCGCGATTAGATGAGTCTAGGTGGGATTAGCTAGTAGGTGAGGTAATGGCTCACCTAGGCGACGATCCCTAGCTGTTCTGAGAGGATGATCAGCCACACTGGGACTGAGACACGGCCCAG